>CAZQDF010000103.1:0-6035 GCA_964592065.1 uncultured Dehalococcoidales bacterium
GGAGATATTGGTGTTGATGGAGCGCTTTACTCCGTTATGGAATTTTCAGGTGAAGCAATCGAGGAACTACCAATGGATGGACGCTTTACCATGGCAAATATGGCTATTGAGGCTGGAGCAAAGGCTGGCATTTTTGATGTAGATGATAGAGCGAAAGAGTACCTCCGCAATGTCATTACAAGCGGAGCTCCCTCGGCCATTGCGAGCAGCGAAATGACTAAGCAAGCTCAAACCTTTTCAATAGTCCAGTCGGATGAAGAGGCTGAGTTTGCTAAGATAATAGAGTACGATGTATCAAAAATTGAGCCCCAGGTGGCGTTCCCCCACCTCCCTTCTAATACTAAGCCCGTAACTCAAGTAGGCAACATAAAATTAGACCAGGTAGTGATTGGTGCTTGCACCAATGGTCGCCTCGGTGATTTAAGAGTGACGGCCAAGCTGCTTCAAGGAAGACAGGTGCACCCTGAACTGAGATGTATTGTCATTCCCGGGTCGCAAAGAGTCTATCTTGAGGCGCTAAGGGAAGGACTAATAGAGGTCTTCATCGAAGCTGGGGCTGTAGTAAGCACCCCTACTTGCGGACCTTGCCTCGGTGGGCATATGGGAGTTTTGGCTGCTGGTGAGCGCTGCCTTTCTACTACTAACCGAAATTTCGTCGGCAGAATGGGGAGCCCTCAGTCTGAGCTTTATTTAGCCAGCCCGGCAGTAGCCGCCGCCAGCGCTATCTTAGGGAGGATTGGTAGCCCAGAGGAGATTGTGCGGGCTAATTAGGTGAAGCAGACAAGGATAAACCTAATTGAACTAACCAAAGTTTGTTTATTTGGAAGCCAGCATGAGTTCTAAACTGGAGATTCGGGATACCGGGATTTCTGTGACGGATGTTCTGGAATTGATTTCGCAGGGCTTCACATACGAGCGGATACTGTTCATACTCAAGAGTTTGACGTATGAAGACATTTTTCACGCAGTCAAGGTAGCAAAGGAAATCGCTGAAGTTCATTTAGCCTTTAAATTTTCTAGCCTTGAGAAAATATCTCAGCAATATCCCGGTCTTGTAAAAGTCCGCCGACAATATCCAAGGGCATATGAGAAATGGGTAGACGAGGAAGATACTTACTTGAAATGCAAATATAGCCAATGTTTGAGTGTTCAGGAGTTAGCTGAGATACTCCATAGGCAACCGAGCGCTATTCGCTCACGCTTGCGAAGGTTAGGACTGGCAGAATAAACTACACCATTAAAGCGCAATGCTCGAAGGGGAATTTTTATCCTTTAGTCAAGTGCTTTCTTTAGATGAAGGAGAATTACTAATCAATGCTAAAAGGTAAGGTTCATAAATTCGGAAGTAACATCAATACAGATGTCATCATTCCAGCGCGCTACCTTAATGTTTCAGAGCCCAGCGAATTAGCGAAGCACTGCATGGAGGACATTGACCCTGAATTTGCCGCTAAAGTCAAGCCTGGTGATATTATAGTTGCTACTACAAACTTTGGCTGTGGCTCTTCAAGGGAGCATGCCCCTTTGGCAATAAAAGCTTGTGGTATTTCCTGTGTTATTGCTCAAAGCTTTGCCCGCATTTTCTTCCGCAATGCCATCAATATTGGCTTGCCCCTTTTAGCATGTGATGAGGCGGTGAGTGAAACGGAAGCTGATGACATATTAGAGGTCGATTTGTCCTGCGGTGAAATTAACAATGTTTCCAAGCGCAAGAAATTTACGGCTAAACCTTACCCTGAATTTATGATGGGAATCATAGCCTCTGGTGGGCTAATCGAATATACTAGAAGTAGATTACAAGGTGTTTAACTGTCACCCTGAGTGATAGCGAAGGGTCTCTGAGATTCTTAGCTGCGCTCAGAATGACAAATAGCGGCTCGAAATGACAAGCGAAGAATGGAGGAATAGGTATGGAATTTGATATGGCAGTTTTACCCGGCGATGGTGTTGGCCCCGAGGTTGTAGCCGAGTCACTGAAGGTTTTACAAGTTGTGGGTGAAAACTTCAGGCATAGCTTTCACTTCCATAATGGTCTAGTGGGTGGCATTGCTATAGATACCTACGGCACAGCCCTTAATGAGGAAACAGTAAATATGTGTGAGAAGTGCGATGCTGTGCTGCTGGGAGCTGTTGGCGGGCCTAAGTGGGATGACCCGCAGGCCAAAGTCCGTCCTGAAGATGGGCTTCTAGCATTGCGTAAGCGATTGGGGCTGTTTGCCAACTTGCGCCCTGTGAAAGTTTTGCCCATGCTGGTTAATTCTACCTCGCTTAAGCCGGAGGTAATTAAGGGAGTTGATTTGGTAGTGGTTAGGGAACTAACTGGAGGAATCTACTTTGGTCAACCTAAAAAACAATGGCAAACCCCGGAAGGGAGGCAAGTAGTTGATACCCTAGCCTACTCCGAAGCTGAAATTGAGCGCATACTAAGGGTTGGCTTCGAATTAGCCCGTAGCCGTGGTAAAAAACTAATCTCGGTGGATAAGGCTAACGTCCTCGAATCATCTCGACTATGGCGGCAGATTGCCATAGAGATTTCTGCTGATTACCCTGATGTTGAGCTACAGCATATGCTGGCTGATGCTTGTGCCATGCGGCTCAT
Source organism: uncultured Dehalococcoidales bacterium (assembly GCA_964592065.1). Taxonomy (GTDB): domain Bacteria; phylum Chloroflexota; class Dehalococcoidia; order GIF9; family AB-539-J10; genus JAFGBN01. Next base: position 2,600 of record CAZQDF010000103.1, read on the forward strand.
TCAGCACCCCAGCGAATTTGACGTTTTGGTTATGGAAAACATGTTCGGTGATATCCTTACCGATGAGGCTTCAATGCTAGCTGGTTCCATGGGAATGCTGCCTTCTGCCAGTCTGGCTGGAACTCCCAAGGGGAAAACCTTTGGTATGTATGAACCGATTCACGGTAGCGCTCCAAGTCGAGCAGGGCAAAATATGGCTAATCCTATTGCTACTATCTTGAGCGTGGCCATGATGCTCCGCTATTCCTTTGAACTGGAAACTGAAGCTCAAGCCATAGAAAACGCCGTTTTAGCTATTTTAGAGCAAGGCTATAGAACTTACGATATAATGTCAGAGGGCAAAATCAAGGTAGGAACGAAGGAGATGGGAGATTTAATCGGTCAAAGGATAAAATGCCAATAATCCAGCTCTATGACACAACCTTAAGGGATGGTACCCAACAGGAAGGAATTTCTTTCTCTGTTGAGGATAAGCTGAAGATCGTACAGAAACTTGATACGCTGGGCATTGATTTCATCGAAGGTGGTTGGCCAGGCTCTAACCCCAAAGATACTGAGTTCTTTACTAGAGCACAGAACTTGAATTTGTCCCATGCAGTGTTGGTTGCTTTTGGTAGCACTAGGCGTGTTGGTCACACAGCAGACGAAGATGCTAATCTCCAAGCCCTGTCTGAAGCTAAAACCAAGGTTGTCACTATTGTAGGAAAAGCCTGGGACAAGCAAGTAACTCAAGTTCTAGAAACCACACTGAAAGAGAATCTGAATATGCTCATGGATTCTATAAGTTACCTCAAGTCAAAGGGGCTAAGAGTTTTCTTCGATGCCGAGCACTTTTTCGATGGCTATAAAACGAATCCTGAGTACAGCCTTGCGGTAGTAAGCAGGGCTGCTAAAGCTGGTGCTGAGTGCGTAGTTCTTTGCGATACCAACGGCGGTACCTTGCCTGCACAGATAGTAGAGGCTATTAAAGCAGTGCAAAAAACAACCCCTGTTCCCTTGGGCATTCATGCCCATAATGATGCTGGGCTTGCTACAGCTAATTCGCTGGCTGCTGTTGAAGCAGGAGCTATTCAGGTTCAGGGGACTATTAATGGTTACGGTGAGCGCTGTGGCAATGCTAACCTTTGCTCCATCATACCAACTTTGAAACTCAAAATGGGCATTGATTGTGTTACACAGGAGCAGTTAAGCAAACTTAGCAGTATCTCCCGATATATTTCGGAGCTGGCTAACTTGCCTCATTACGACCGTCTTCCCTACGTGGGTATTAGTGCCTTTACCCATAAAGGCGGGACTCATGTTTCCGGCTTAGCGAAATGGGAGGATAGTTATCAGCATATAAATCCAGACCTAGTTGGCAATCGTCCTCGTGTCGTCATTTCCGAGCTAGCGGGGAAGGGGAGTATCCTCTACAAAGCTAGAGAGCGGGGGATACCCATTCCCAGAAGCGGGGAAATTGAAAATGTGCTGCAGCAAATTAAGTCGCTGGAAAAACAGGGCTTTCAATATGACAGCGCTGAAGCATCATTTGAGCTCTTGCTTCGCCGCGCCCAGCCCAACTATCAGCCACCTTTTGAGCTAGTTGATTTTATGGTAGTAGTGGAGAAACGCCGCCGTCTCCCCAGTAGCGGAAATCAAGAAGCCCTACTATCAGAAGCTACAATCAAGGTCAGGGTAGATGATGAGATCGTACATACTGCTGCTGAAGGGGATGGACCCGTCAATGCACTTGACCAAGCTTTGCGTAAAGCTTTAATCCAGTTCTATCCTGATTTGACCGGTGTTACCCTTACCGATTACAAGGTGCGTATACTTGAGGAAGCCGCTGGCACCGCATCCCAGGTGCGGGTGCTCATCGAATCCAGTGATAGCCAGGAGCATTGGAGGACAGTAGGCAGCTCAACCAATATCATTGAAGCTAGCTGGCTGGCTTTGGCAGACAGTATCGAGTACTGGCTGATAAAGCCAGCTGGCAAGACATGAGACTGATCAAGTTTAGGCAGAGTCATACTTAAATGGCTCCCGGGCAGTGAAGGAGGTGCCTGATGAAGTGGAGGGATTTATCTTCGAGAGCAAGATGGGCCCTGGTAATGATGCTGGTGGCGATTTTCCCTACGGTGGCAGGCAGTATTATCGGAATGGCGGTATTTGGAGAAGCTGCTCCACCGTTTGTCTATGCATTTCCTGCAATCTGGCTAATCTTGTTCTTTGTTAGCTTACAAAGGTTAAAGGCGGGGCTTATTGGCGGAATCGTCTGGGCTGTGATAAACCTCTTTGCTCCTCTCATCATTGCACTCCAGGGATTAAAGAGTTCTCTTGCCCAAGGTTTGGGTATACCTGTTTGCCCATTTTCCATTGTAGGCGCGGTAATAAGTGCGGTGATAATTTACCTATGTCTCAGGGCATATAAAGAGGTAACACTAGCGGCGGCGTGAAGATCGAGCGAGGGAAATGGTGAAGCCAAGGAGCGCCTAATAGCGCTTCTTGGGTGGCATCCGTAACGCGGCTATGAACGAGTTAAGCGAAATTCATCTGTTTCTCACCTTTCCTGTAAAAACGATAGCAGGAAGGAGGTGACGCCCATGATAAACTAAAGCCAGCTTCTTTGCTGCGGGTGGTGAAGAGGTTAGCTCTACTTCGAGGACCCGATGAATTTGAAGAGGAGGAAGGTACAATGGAAGTAATGGTGCGAACCGTTATGAAAGTCTTCCCTGGCAAGATGGCAGAGGCGATGGAGCTTGAACAGAAGCACATGGCTATTGCGAGTCGCGTGCTGGGGATATCTGGGAGGTGTTATCGCCCTCTTAGTGGCGGCGGTGATGTTATGAATACTATCATTTCCGAGGGTGAATTCGATAGCCTCGCTGGATTTGAAGCCCACCCCGCGAAGATGGGCGCAGATTCGGAGATGCAGGCGCTCATGCCGAAGTTCGAGGGGGTCATCGAGAGTATGGAAGTCGAATTCTACCTGCCACTGCCATAGAGCATGTCTAAGTCAATCCTGATCCCAACAGTCATCCTGATAAGGCGAGGGATGGTGTTAGCTTGTGTAAGGAGGTGATGCCTATGCCAAACTGAAGCCAGCTTCTTCACTGTGTGTGGTGCAGAGGTTGCTATTATTTCAACTGCCTGAAATCTGAAAGGAGGTGATTAAATTGAAAAAACTGAATGCCGCAGCTATCTTGATTTGCATTGTTGCAGCATATAGTGTGTTTGAAGCCATCTGGGGGCTTGCGTCAACCGAGGGCTTTATTCAAATGTGGGCAGAGATGATGGGAACAACTGCTAAAGAGTCAGCAGTCCTGACGATGGCAGTCCAGTTCTTCGCAGTGTATCACTTGGTTGCTCTTGTAGCCTTGGCCATTATTGCCGTGATTCCGCTCAGGAGAGCAGAGAAATGGGCCTGGGTCACAATCCTGGTTTTGGGTGGAATCGG
>CAZQDF010000104.1:0-6026 GCA_964592065.1 uncultured Dehalococcoidales bacterium
GCAGGGCAAAATTGATATTGTTATTGGCACCCACGCCATCATTCAAAAGGAAGTGGAATTCAGTAAGTTAGGTCTGGCGGTGATAGATGAGCAACATCGCTTTGGCGTGTTACAACGCTCTGCATTACGCCAAAAAGGTTTTAACCCCCATGTAATGGTTATGACAGCTACACCTATTCCTCGAACTATGGCACTGACGCTTTATGGAGATCTCGACCTCTCCGTTATTGATGAGTTGCCTCCGGGGCGGCAGGTGGCGAAAACAAAATGCCTTGAAGCACAATATAGAGAGAAGGCTTATAACTTTCTCCGTCGCCAGGTTAGCACTGGCAAACAAGCTTTCATCATTTGCCCTTTAGTTGAAGAATCAGAATTACTCGAGGCAAAGGCTGCCACAACTGAGTACAAGCATCTATCCAGGGAAGTTTTCCCAGACCTAAGATTAGGATTACTCCATGGCCAAATGCATAGTGCTGAGAAGGAGGAGACAATGCGCCATTTCCGCGCCGGGCAGATTGATATTCTGGTGTCGACATCGGTGGTGGAGGTCGGCATTGACGTGCCTAGAGCCTCAACGATTCTCGTGGAAGGCGCTGACCACTTTGGCTTATCACAACTCCATCAATTTAGAGGGCGAGTGGGGCGAGATAAGGAACAAGGCTACTGTATACTTATCTCGGAAAAGCTTTCCCCTGAAGTGAAGAGCCGCCTTCAGCTAATGGAGAAAATTCACGATGGCTTCGCCCTTGCTGAAAAAGACTTGGAACTACGGGGGCCTGGAGAGTTCTTTGGCACCCATCAAAGCGGTTTGCCTGACCTCAAAATAGCTAAGCTGTCCAATTTACGCCTTTTGGAGTTGGCTCGGCAAGAGGCAATAACTCTTTTTCCCCACGACCCTGATTTGAAGAAGGCTGGACATCAACTCTTAAGTCAACAACTAAGCCAAGCATCGTCTAACTATGCTGAATGGAGTTAAAAAATGTCATTGCGAACTAAGCGAAGCAATCCCACGCTCAAGCAAAAACTAGCCAGATGTTTGCAACAAGCGGTGTTGGAAGCACAAAAACAAGGCGCCCTTGTTTTTGCATCTTTGCCTGAAGTGGTTATAGAACATCCTCAGAATCCTGAATATGGAGATTTTGCCTCAGGGCTCCCTTTGAAGCTAGCTCGCTCTATGGGAATGCCTCCCATGGCTATAGCGGAGAAGATGTCTGAGCATCTATTACCCCCGCCTGAAATTGAGAAGGCCCTAATTGCTCCGCCAGGATTCATCAACTTTACTTTCCGGGATGACTGGCTAAACACGCAGGTGGGATTGATTTTGGATGCTGGTCAGTCATACGGTGACATTGATCTTGGCAAAGGTAGTCGGGTTCAACTTGAATTTGTTAGTGTTAACCCCACTGGACCTCTCCATGTAGGTCATGGACGCGGTGCCGTTTTAGGCAGCACCTTGGCCAATGTCCTCACAGCCGCTGGTTACTCTATAGAAAAGGAATATTACATAAACGATATGGGCAATCAGATAGATAGTTTCGGCCGCTCTCTTCATGCTCGTTACCAACAATGCCTGGGCAAGGAAATTGCCATGCCCTCCGATGGCTACCTCGGTAATTACATGATTGACCTGGCAAAGGAGATTATCCAGGAACAGGGTGATAGATTCTTGCTTTTGCTACAAGGGGAGGCTGCTTCAGAGTTAGCCAATGTTGGATTCGCCAAGATAATGCAGGAAATTGAGGAAGACCTGAAGCTGCTAAATATTGATTTCGATGTTTGGTTTAGCGAAAAAAGCCTTTATCTTAGCGGCAAAGCCGCCAAAAAGAGAGAGGAGCATGAGGGGAAATCGAATAAATCCCTTTTTTACGGCAACGCCGTATTTACTGGCACAGCTGGCAAAGCAATGGCATTATTACAAAACGCAGGCTATGTAGCTAAAAAGGAGAACGCCATTTGGTTTGAATCCAGCGCCTTAGGCGAGGATAAGGATAATGTTCTAGTGCGCAGCGATGGCACTCCCACTTATTTTGCCTCCGATATTGCCTATCATTACAACAAGTTTCTAGAGCGGAAATTCGACTGGGTCATTGATATTTGGGGAGCTGACCATCAGGGGCATGTTCCCCGAATGAAAGCAATGATGAAGGCCCTGGGGCAGGCCCCCGAGCAACTCAAAGTAATCATCTGTCAGTTAGTGACTCTGCGGCGCGGGGAGGAAATAGTCAAGGTATCCAAGCGTAGCGGTGATATTATCACCCTGCGGGAGGTGGTGGATGAAGTTGGTTCAGATGCTTGCCGCTTCTCCTTCCTTTCTCGCTCTGCTGATAGCCAGATGGATTTCGATATAGAGTTAGCTAAGAAGCAATCAGCAGATAATCCAGTGTATTATGTTCAATATGCCCACGCTCGAATTGCCAGCATCCTCCGTTTAGCTGAACAACGGGGGATAGATTATAGCCAGGGCGACGTTTTCCTGCTCACATCCGAGCCAGAGCTGACTTTGATTCGGCGCTTAATTCTTTTGCCCGAGATAATAGAGCAGGTCGCCACCACGCTGGAGCCCCACCATTTGCCCTACTATGTCCAGGATTTGGCTACCGTCTTTCATAGCTTTTACAAGCAATGCCGGGTCGTTTCTCAGGATGAACAACTGAGTAAAGCCCGGCTGAAATTAGTCAAGGCAACCCAGATTGTCCTAGCTAAAGTCCTTTCCCTCATGGGCATGACCGCCCCGGAAAAGATGTAAGATATTCCCCGCCAAAACTATTGACAATCAGTACCAACGTCCCTATGATTTGGAAAGGTGAGGGGGATTCCGGGATAGAAGGGAGCAGAGACAAAAACTCAAGAAATGGAGGGATGTGATGAAGAAGCAGAGAGTGGCGATTGGGGTTTTGCTGGCGATGGTGCTCACCTTGTTTGCTTTCCCCTTGACAGCCAGCGCACAGAATACCTGGCATGTATCCAAATGGACCAAATATGAGGCAATCCCGTCCTCAACCCAGGCCCATCAGGGGAATGGGATGATACCTTCGTATACATCCCAGATGTTCTCTATGATGGCACCTATCAAATGTGGTATACCGGCTGGGATGGCTTAACCAACAGGATTGGCTATGCCACCTCCAGCTACATAGACGCCGATTTTCTATCTATTCAGAATGCCATAGAATTTGCCGACCCAGGCGACACCATCCTGGTACACCCGGGAAAGTATAACGAAAAACTCCTCATAAACAAGTCGCTGACCCTGCAGTCTACAGATGGCTGGCAGAATACCATGATTGACCCGGCGATGGACTCGATAGTTCGAATACAAGGCCCGGTAGAAGTTACCGTGCAGGGTTTCGACATAACGGGCGGCTCCTGGGGGATACATGTGGGGTCTGCCGAGAAAAAGGTTAACATCCTGGATTGCTTCATCCAAGGCAACACTGCTGACGGCATATACGTGGTTGGTGGGGGGACTCTGCTCAACATCGAGAGGAATATCATCTCCGCCAACGGTAATCCTGGCGGCGGGTGTGGGATATACATAGAGCAAGCCTGGAGCACGGTGAATATCCTGTATAACGAGATCGGCGTCTGGTGGGACGGCGAACCGGAAGACGGAACTATATATGCCGGGAACAACGGCGACGGCATGCGCATTGACAATGTCCCAGCAGGAACCGATGTTACCATCTGGAGGAATAACATCGCGGAAAACGGTGATGACGGCATAGACTTCCCGTCTGTTTTTAGCGTTCATGGTAGTGTGAACATTCAGGAGAATATCATCGGCGCCTGGGTGTATTATTACGAGGATGCAGGTTCTACTAGATTTGATGGCAACCATGGTGATGGCATCCATGTTGCTCAGGTAGGCGACACGGGCAGCATCAACATCGAGGGCAATAAGATTTCGGAAAACGCTCGGGTGGAGGAGGACACTGGGATATTCATTCTGGGTATCTATGGAGCGGTCACTGTGGCCGACAACGACATCGGCGCCTGGGAAGATGAGCATGGCGAACCCTACCTCGGCAACGAGGGGCAAGGGATATTCGTTAGCGCCGTATTTTCAGGAGGGGATTGACCATCGGTGCCGATAATTCCATCAGGGAAAACACAGGCCATGGCATTGATGTGGCCTACGGACAGGCAGACTCCAGCATCGAAATTCACCATAACTTCATTGATGACCCAGTAGTGGATGGCTGCGGTGTGAAATTGGGCTCGGGCGGGGTTTGTGGTGCTACCATCAGCAACAACACCATAGTCAACAACTATAAGTGAATACACCTTGATGAGAATTCGCGCAACAACATCATCCAAAATAATGAGATAAGAGAAAATGTGGAAGGCATTTGGATTGATGGCGATGATAACGAGATCTGGGGCAACGATATCCTTAACAACACGGGAACACTATCGCCATCAGGCATCCATCTCACCAGCACTGCTTCGGGGAATATCATCCATTGCAATAACATTGCGGGCAACGGTCCCTATGGTGTCTGTAATGAAAATGCCGATGAAGAGGCTGATGCTACCTACAACTGGTGGGGCTGCAGTGGAGGGCCTGGAGCTGCAGGTTGCGACACAGTCTCTGGCAGGGTAGCTTACTCTCCCTGGCTGACGGCACGTGGTCCCGACGGGGATCTCGACCTGCTGATCTGCCGTAATGAGCTTGAGCATGGCACAGACCCTAACAACCCCGATACCGATGGCGGAGGCGTGAAGGACGGCATTGAGGTCGCTAGAGGCACGGACCCGCTGGACCCGGCAGATGACGCGCGACCTTCTCCCATAGGAGTAGGCGGCGAAGCTTACCCTGTAAATAAACTGGCTATTCTAGCTCCCTGGATTGCCTTAGCTGTGGCCATCATAGCTGGTGCTGCTATTGTAGCGAGGCGTCGCAGGACCCAAGGATAAGCTTGGAGAGATTGCTACGGCACGCCCCCTGCCAGGTAAAGGGGCAGTGGATTGGAGGGTTTCCTTTCCACAGTGTCTTCACAGCTAACACATGAAGCGAGAGGCAACAAAAGCTGCACTTGGTTCGTTATCTAAGAGGCCAAATACTCAGCCTGTCCTTGCCTGCCTTTTGTTGCTAACCCTCTTAATCACCACGCTACTCCTCCCGCTAGCTTGTTCTGAAGCTCCCAGCATTCCTGCGGAGCCGCCCAAGGCAGCCATTATTGACCAGCTTTATAGCCTTCAGCCAAACGAGGCTTTTATTAGCGAAGTCACCAGGGAGCTTGAGGATTATGGCTTTGAAATTGCTCTCTAACAAGGTGACGAAGTTACTGTCAACCTTTATTGCCAGCTGCCGAGCTATGGATATAAGCTGATCATCTTCCGAGCTCATTCCGGCTTGCTGGGTAGCAAGGAAGATATAATCGAAAGGACCTGTCTGTTTACCAACGAGCCCTATAGCCAAACAGAGCACGTTGCCGAGCAACTATCCGACCAGCTAGCCATAGCCAGAATTGATGAACACCATCCCTGGGTGTTCGGCATAGGAGATAAATTCGTTACTCAAAGCATGGAAGGAGAATTCAACAATACAGTCGTCATAATGATGGGCTGCTCCTGCCTTTATCTTGATGATCTGGCACAGGCTTTCATTGATAAAGGCGCCTCGGCTTATCTTGCCTGGGATGCCACTGTGAACCTTGGCTATGTGGATGAAGCTACTCTATATCTAGTGAGGCAATTGTGCCTCGAAAAGGTAAGCATAAAAAAGGCAGTAACAAGCACCATGGATGTAGTGGGCCCCGACCCGCAGTACAAAGCGGTTCTGGGATATTTCCCGCCATCGGGTGGCGGCAAAACGCTGGAAGAGCTAATCAAATTGATTTACCCTTAAACAGGATTGCGCTATTATGCGCAAAAAGCGTGAACTTGATACTAATTGACCTGCACTCGATTATACTTTACCATCTTAGAAAATACAGAACACATGGAGTTTGAGAGACACTGTGTGTTCATAGGAGGTCAGAATGGCAAACTTAAATCAGCTCAATGAGGCGCTAAATAAGTAT
>CAZQDF010000105.1:0-6011 GCA_964592065.1 uncultured Dehalococcoidales bacterium
ATACTGAGGATGTGGAGTTGCTGCAAGATTTAGTTATGACTGCAGTTAATGAAGCAGTTACTAAATCGCAGGAGTTTGCTAGCAATCATCTTAGTAGTTTAACTGGTGGGCTTAAGATACCAGGATTACTTTAGGAAAAATGTCATCGTTTAGCCTATGTCACCCTGAGCCAGATTCTTCGGTCGCTTCTCTTCCTCAGAATGACAGGAAGCGAAGGGTTCGATATGATAATAAGGTGAAGGATTAGAGGGGAAAATGTCATTTGTTGCTGAGCCTGTAGCTAGAGCAATTGAGGAACTTAATAAGTTACCTGGAATTGGACCCAAAAGTGCCCAGAGGTTAACCTATCATTTATTGCGTGGCTCAGATGAAGAAGCCAAAGCTTTAACCGAGGCTATTTTGGCTCTGAAGGAAAAGATAAGGCTGTGTTCAGTTTGTTTTAATATCACTGACCGTGACCATTGCCTCATCTGTCAAGATAAGGAGCGTGATCACTCCAAGATTTGTGTTGTGGAGAAGCCTTCAGACATCCTTCCTTTGGAGCGGACGGGAAGGTATAAAGGCGTTTATCATGTGCTCCATGGGAGTATTAGCCCGGCGCAAGGAATAGGAGCTGAGGAGTTGAAGGTGAAGGAGCTTTTATCTCGATGCCAGGACGGTTCAGTGACCGAAGTGATTGTGGCAACAAATCCTAATGTGGAGGGTGAAACTACAGCTATGTACCTTCGGCGTGCGGTCCAACCTTTAGGTATTCGCGTCAGTCGTCTGGCTCGCGGCTTGCCATTTGGTGCCGAGTTAGAATATGCCGATGATGTAACACTAGGTCAAGCGCTGGACCAGAGGCAACAGTTCTAAATAGGTGTGGATGGGGATACCTCGAAATTATCAAACACAAGCTATCGTTATCAAGCAAAGCAAGTTTGGCGAAATTGATAAAATCCTTACCTTTTATACTCCCGAACTTGGCAAGTTGAGGGCGGTAGCTAAGGGAATCTGTCGCCCTGGGAGCAAGCTGGGTGGCAATGTAGAACCCCTAACTTATAGCTTGATGATGCTAGCTAGAGGACGCAACCTCGATATCGTCACTCAAAGTCAAACTATGGATGGTTTCCTAGTTTTGAAAAGTGACCTGGAGCTTATGGCTTACGGGCTTTACATCTTGGAGCTCATTGATTCCTTTACCATGGAGAATAATGTGAACCGTCCTTTGTTTGATTTGTTACTAGATGCCTTGCATTGGTTAAGTCAGACTAATAACAACAATGAGATTGTGTTACGCTATTTTGAGCTTCATCTTCTTCAGCATCTTGGCTATCGTCCCGAATTATATCGTTGTGTCAAGTGTAATTTGCCTCTCAAACCGGTGGTCAACTTTTTCAGCTCTAGCCAAGGTGGAATGTTGTGTCCTCATTGTAGTCAAAAGGAGTATCTGCCTTGCCCCTTATCAGTTGATGCTTTAAAAATCCTTCGTTTATGGCAAAATTGTGATTACGTTACTGCAAGGCGAGTGAAAGTAGAATCGAAATTATCTTTGGAGTTGGAGCAGTTGCTGCAAGAGTATATAGGGTACCTTTTGCAGCGAAGACCAAAATCAATAACTTGGCTAGAGGAGCTAAAAAAGATGCCCTGATCTAGTTCGGATGGAAGGCGAGCACTTCAAAGCACTTTGGGGCAAGCTTGGTATTTTTTTTGTGTCATTGCAAGCCAAGCATAGCCCGTATATTGATGTTGAATGTGCACTGGCAGTACCTTTGCAGTAGAGCTACTATTTGGTCGGCGGTGAACCGCTTGTGTATCTGTTCCATACATCCCTTCTCTTTGCGAAGGAATGCATCAACTAGAGTTTACTTTTCAGCCGTTAACAGTTCACCTTTAAAGCATTGAGTGTTCACTTTTGGAAAATTGTTAACATTGAAAGCGGATATATCGACAGGCTCTGGAGAAGCGAGTATATTATGAGCCAAGTAGGATGCCAGGAGAAAACCTCGGGAAATGTCAGTTTTTTGGTATGCTACCCAGAATTGCGAAGGAAATTGAGAAATATGACCTCATGTGGTCTGAGGAACCTGTTCCGAAGGGGATGATACAACCGATGAAGAGGGTTGCCGAGCACGTTAATATACCCATCGCTCTAGGGAAGCGGCTCAATTCAAAGACAGAGTTGAAGCAGTACTTGGAGAGTGAGATTGTTGATATTATGATGTTCGACTGCGGCAAAATTGGGACATAATCGAAGCTATGAAAGTGTGCGCCCTGTTTGAAGCCTACCAGGTTAAGGTTGTTCCACACAATCCATTCGTTCCGATGGCAGCTATTACACATGCACACCTGAGTGCGGCAGTCCCATCCTTTCTGATTCTAGAATACGAACAAATGACACCTTTGGCAATAACTCCGCCAATTAAGATTGTTAATGGTTATATTGAAGTACCCTCGGAGTCTGGCTTTGGGGTAGATTTAAACGAGAAGGAAATTGCTAGAAATCAGGCCAAGGTAGAGCACGGTACGTACGAAGCCCTTTGGAGGGACAGACAGGTTTTTGCCCCAACACTGTAGTGTGAGCAGGACTGAGTGCCTTTACAGGCAAGAGTTGCCACAGATGCAAATACAAGGGGAAATAAAGTGCTTACTCCTGAGGCTGCCGGGCTTTGCTGGGGAAAGCTGTGGTCAGGAGTATTGGTTGAGAGCTACAGGGTAAAGGCTGAACGAGTGGCATTCCCAGAGAATCAGAAAGAACTCGGACAGCTGAGGAGATTGTGGAGAACAACAAGGAAAGCTCAGAACTATAAGGAGGATGACAAATGATATAAGTGCAGGCTAAATCAGATTCTAGGAGAGTGAAATTACCAGATTAACGGAGGCTTAAGATGAAATTGAACGAGCTAAAGAAACGCATGAAGGGGATAGCAATTATTCAAATGACGCCGTTTAACGCCGATGGTAGCATTGATTTAGAGGGTATGCGGGCAAATACACGGTGGTTGTTGGAGTTTACCAAGAGTAAAGATTTTATCTATATTCCTTTGGGAAGTGGGGGAGAGTTCTACGCTTTGTCCGAAGAGGAGTGCCGCGCCGTCATCAAGATGGTTGTGGAGGAGGTCAATGGGCAACATCCGGTATTTGCAGGGGGTGGGCGAGCTGGTACTCTAGAAGCCATCAGAATATGCAAATACGCCCAATCAGTAGGTGCAGATGGCTCGCAGGTGGTCCTCCCATATTATCACATTCCACAAGAAGAAGGTATGTACCTACACTATAAGACGTTAGCCGAGAGCCTGGGCAGTGATTTTGGCATAATGGTCTACAACAATTCGGGAGTATCCGGTTCATGGATCAAACCCCATTTAATGAAGAGGCTGTCGAAGATTCCCAATATCATAGTGGTAAAAGAGAATACTGGCAACTTGGCAGAATACCTTGCTGAGTTGAATACACTCGATTCGCAGAATGCGGTCATATTTACAGGGATAGGTGAATTGATGTTTTCAGCCGAGGCACCCTATGGTTGCCCCGGCTTTGTTAGCTCTATGTCGTCTTTCGCTCCAGAACTGGCATGGGCGGTATATGAGGCTTCGGTAGCACGTGATTTCCGCAAGGTGGCGGAGATAATCAATACTAGGATTTGGCCATATTGGGAATTTAGAGCAAGAGTGAATGTTGACCATGGCCCCAACACAAGTTTTTTGGCCGCTGGCGGAGCATTGGCAGGCTCTCAGTATATTAGTGTGATCAAAGCAGCGATGGATATCAGGGGCTTAAGAGGTGGAGAAACTAGGTTGCCTCTTGTGGGAATCTCTGAGAAGGAAAAGGCAGAACTTCGTGATGTTCTTAAGGCTATGAAGCTTATCTAATTGCCAGAAGGGATATAAGAGCTAGTGTAGCTCACTTGTTTGAGGCAATAAAGAAACTATTGTTGCTGGTGACTCGGGGGTAAGGTGGTTGCCTTAGCTTTTGCCATGGCTGGAAGTAATGTGATTGTTTATAGTCGAGTGCTAAATAATAAACTCAGAGCGCTGAAATTCGGGGCTAATTGAATGACAGAGGATGGACTTGAATAGGCCGAATCTTATCTCAAAGAAGGAGGAAGACAACGTCAAAGCTTGGATTTATTGGTTTGGGGATAATGGGCAAGCCGATGGCTGGCCATCTCCTAGACGCTGGCCATGCGGTTTATGCTTATAACCGAAGCCTGGCACCTGTTCAGGAGTTGGTTACAAAGGGGGCAATAGCCTGTAGCAGTAGTAAGGAAGTAGCCCAAAAATCCGAAATAATCTTCATCATGGTACCAGATACCCCCGATGTGGAAGCTGTTCTATTTAGCAAAGAAGGGGTAACCGAGGGTGTCAAGTCAGGTGCTATCGTAGTAGATATGAGCTCTATCTCTCCCATTGCTACCAAGGAGTTTGCCCAGAAGCTTGATGCTATGGGAGTAAAGATGCTTGATGCTCCTGTTTCTGGTGGCCAAGTAGGAGCAGAAAAGGCAACTCTTTCTATTATGGTAGGTGGCGAGCCCGAGGTGTTTGAGCAAATTAAGCCCTATTTTGAGCTTATGGGCAAAAATATAGTCCGCATCGGTGGTAATGGGGATGGCCAGACCTGTAAGGTGGCTAATCAGATTGTGGTTGGCCTGACCATTGAAGCAATCAGTGAGGCTCTTTTATTTGCTTCTAAGGCCGGCGCTGATCTAGCAAAGGTGAGGGAAGCGTTGCTTGGTGGCTTTGCTCAGAGTAGAATCTTAGACTTACACGGGGAACGGATACTCCAACGCAACTTTGCTCCTGGTTTTCGTATCCGACATCAACAGAAGGATTTGAAGCTGGCCTTAGATTCAGCACGCAGCCTGGGATTGAGTTTGCCGGCCACGGGGGTAACACAGGAGCTATTTAATGCAGTGGCAGCAAAGGAAGGCAGTGATCTGGACCATTCTGCTCTGGTGCTGGCGCTGGAAACGCTAGCTAATCACAAGGTCAGCGGATAGATGGTTATAGTTAGACTAAAGCAACTACGATTGGGTAGGATAGACCTTCCTGAACTCCTGGAAATGGTAAATATTTGATGGGAAGGGAGGCTTGAGGTTAAAATCAGTTAAAAAAGAGGAAAGGGGATAAGATATGGCAGTCCTAGAGGAGCCGATCAAAGAAATAGTAAAACTCAGGAATTATATTGACGAGGAATGGGTTGAATCTGAAGGTGAGACTAAAGATGTGGTAAACCCTGCTACGGGCAAGACGATTGGCAAAGTCCCAATTTCAACCAAAGACGAGATAGATACAGCAGTAGAGGCAGCTAAGGCTGCTTTTCCTGATTGGAGAAGAACACCTCCAGTGGCTAGAGCGAGATGTCTATTTAGACTTAAAGAGCTACTCGAGGAGTACTTTGAAGAACTTAGTAGGATCCAGACACAGGAACATGGAAAGACGATAGATGAATCGAGAGGTGAGACGAGACGTGGGATAGAGAATGTGGAGGTCGCTTGCGGAATCCCTACCTTGATGATGGGGTATAATTTAGAGGACATCGCCACAGGAATAGATGAGTATCTCATTCGTCAGCCTTTAGGAGTTTTCGGAATAATAGCTCCTTTTAACTTTCCATTTATGATTCCGCTGTGGTCGGCGCCGTATGCTGTGGCTACAGGAAATTGCGTTGTTATCAAGCCCTCGAGCGAAGTACCCTTCAGCCAGATGAAGATTGCTGAGCTGGTAGATGAAGCTGGTTTCCCCCCGGGCGTGTGGAATGTGGTGAATGGTGGAAGGACAGTGGTAAATGGAATGTTGGAGCACCCTGATATTCAAGGGATAGCCTTCGTTGGCTCTACTCCAACAGCAAGAGATGTTATCTACAAGAGGTGTGGTGACACCGGTAAGAGGGTGATTGCTCAGGGCGGTGCAGCCAACTTCATAGTAGTGATGCCAGATGCTAACCTAAAAGCTACTGTACCAGCCCTTATGACTTCATTTTTTGGCAACACGGGTCAACGGTGCTTGGCAGGGCAGACTCTTATTGTTGTC
>CAZQDF010000106.1:0-5974 GCA_964592065.1 uncultured Dehalococcoidales bacterium
ATGCCAGCAATCATAATCGGTGACAACGGCGAGCGTGGCATAGCATATTTCGGCTTCTCTTGCCAGCTTAGCTTCAGGCAAAGCAGTCATTCCAATAATATCAGCACCCCAGGAGCGGTAAAGCTGCGACTCAGCCTTAGTACAAAATTGTGGCCCTTCCATAGCCAGATAAATGCCACCTTTGTGCACCTTGGCTCCTGCCTTAGTGGCTGCCTCAAATAAAACTTGACTCAAAACAGGACAGTAAGGTTCGGCAAAAGCAATGTGAGCCACTATTCCACCAGTGAAGAAGGTACTATCCCTGCCCTTAGTGCAATCAATGAGCTGGCCAGGAATAACTAAATCCATAGGTTGGATTTTTTCCTTGAGGCTGCCCACAGCACTCACCGAGATAATCCTTTCTACCTCCAGAGATTTCAAGGCATAGATATTAGCCTTCACCGGTAGCTCTCCAGGACTGATGCGGTGCCCCTTACCATGCCTGGGAAGAAAAGCAATCCTTACCCCTTCAAGCTCGCCCAAAATAATAGCATCGCTGGGTTCGCCAAAAGGCGTGTTTATCTTCACCTCCTCCATTTCAGTCATGCCCTCTACCTTATAAAGCCCGCTGCCGCCGATGATTCCTATTTTAGCTGTGGACATCAAATTTTCTCCTCCATCCTTAATTTTACAAACGATTCTAATACCAACCAAATAAAATAGAATATTACTTCAACGCTTTGTGCCTGGCAATAATAAGGCGGAGAGCCTATGCATGTCACCAGGGCACAGTAGGTAGCCACAAGGTTGATGTAGTTGCCATAGAGGGCGGACACTTCAAATTGCTTCGGCATTTTGTGCCCTGCAATAACAAATAAGAGGAACATGCGTCACTAATCACGTGAGCCAGCACAAAGATTTGACTTTGCTCTGGGATGCTGTTACATTGAAATCAGCCATCTAGGCCTTACTCGCGCGGATTAATAAATATAATTAAGGAGGATGAGTTTAATGGAAAAGAAAGAGCCATATGCTAGCCAGGAGGAACTCAGCGAACGAGTTGTCCACTATCCCGATGTTCCCCTTGTAGAATTAGCTCCCGGTTCAAACAGCCACCTTGTGTCTGGTGCAAACATGACACTCAGTTTTATCACTATCGAGCCCAATAAATACTTTCCCCCCCACCACCATGAAGCAGAACAGCTCGTTGTAGTTCTAGATGGCGGATGCGACCAAATAGTGGACGGGAAGATATATCCACTTAAGAAAGGTGACGTCTGCATTATACCCTCAAATGCAGACCATGGAGACTATGTTTATGATAAAGGCCTCAAAGCCATCGAAATTTTTTCGCCACCACGAGAAGACCTCGTAGCAAGGCTAAAAAAGGCCTTGTCTTCATAGTCTAATGTTCATATAGCCGGGGAGGTAGAGACGTAGAAGGCGCTACCTCCCTAATCACATGAGCGAGTACAAAGATTTGATTTTACTCTGGGATGCTGTTACATTCAAATCAGCCATCCAGACCTTACCTGCCCTGGTTAATAAACATAACTAAGGAGGACGAGCTTAATGCAAAAGAAAGAGCCATATGCTAGCCAGAAGGAACTCAGTAAACGAGTTGTCCACTACTCCGATGTTCCCCTCCTAAAATTAGCTCCCGGTGCAAATGGCCACATTGTGCCTGCTGCAAACATCACACTCAGTTTTGTCACTGTAGAGCCCAATATTTACGTTCCTACCCACCACCATGAAGCAGAACAACTCATAATAGTTATAGATGGTGCATGTGACGCAACAGTGGAGGGGAAGTTATATCCACTTAAGAAAGGGGACGTTCTCATTATACCCTCAAATGTAGAACACGCAGTCTATGTTTCCGATAAAGGTCTCAAATCCATCGAAGTTTTTTCGCCACCACGAGAAGACCTCGTAGCAAAGCTAAAGAAGGCCTTGTCTTCATAGCCTAATGTTCATATAACCGTGGAGGTAGAGACGTAGAAGGCAATACATCCCTAACCACCTGAGCGAGTACAAAGATTTGATTTTATTCTGGGATGCTGTTACATTCAAATCAGCCATCCAGGCCTTACTTGCCCTGGTTAATAAACATAACTAAGGAGGACGAGTTTAATGGAAAAGAAAGAGCCATATGCTAGCCAGGAGGAATTCAGTAAACGAGTTGTCCACTATCCCGATGTTCCCCTTGTAGAATTAGCTCCCGGTTCAAACAGCCACCTTGTGTCTGCTGTAAACATCACACTCAGTTTTATCACTGTGGAGCCCAATACATACTTCCCCCCCCACCACCATAAAGCGGAACAACTCATAATAGTTATAGATGGTGCATGTGACGCAACAGTGGAGGGGAAGTTATATCCACTTAAGAAAGGGGACGTTCTCATTATACCCTCAAATGTAGAACACGCAGTCTATGTTTCCGATAAAGGTCTCAAATCCATCGAAGTTTTTTCGCCACCACGAGAAGACCTCGTAGCAAAGCTAAAGAAGGCCTTGTCTTCCTAGTCTAATGTTCATATAACCGGGGAGGTAGAGACGTAGCAAACGGGTCAACGCTAAGAGAAGTTAATAAACTGACTTAAAAGTGCCGACTTGCACATAATCAGATAGGATATTTTTACCATACACAGCTACACTTAATCTTATCATAATCCATCTCTGGCTTTGCCCACGTTGCCAGGGTTTTCTTGCAAAGGCAATTATCTTATCCTCACTCGTATAAAGGCTGCTTCCACCCATAGCTCTTTTTTTTGCTTCAGCCACCTGATGCCCTTCTGAAAAATACCACTTCTTGCCCCTGCATCTCCTTACCCACCTTTCCCTCTTCCTCTAGGAATTTCAGGTGAGCTATAGCCTCTCCAAAAGCAAACCACTTTTGCGACGGGGGAAACATATCCCACGATTTATAGGTTACATCCCAGGTCATTTGCGATGCTACCTGGGAAGCATTTTGCCTACCTTTTTCGAGAATAGAGACAATCTCATCAAGCCTCAGTTGGTGGTGGCGTCTCAGCTCTCCAATTCTCTCCCTATGGTTTTTAAGAATGCTCCTATGGCCAGGCAGTACAAGTTCAACATTTAAACCGTAAACTTTGTCCAGGCTCATCAGATATTCCTTGAGAGGATTTCGCTCATCGGACCAAAGTGAGATGTTTGGGGTTATATCACCGAGGACATGGTCCCCGGCTATGAATATCTTCTTGCTGGGCTCGTAAAGACACAAATGGCCCTCGGTATGTCCCGGGGTTTCAATACATCTAAATAAGTAGTCTCCCATGCTCACTGTGTCACCTTCTTTCAGGATATGGAAGTCCAGGCGGGCCGCCGGGCTATACCTGCGGCCCGGGTGATTTCTGATAGCCAGCGCGAGCTCATTCTCGGGGAAGCCATGTTTGCGTGCGAAATCGGTCTGTTTTTCCCAGGATTCTGGCGTATTGGAGTTAATAATTGCTGCATCCGCCCGACCGAAGTAAATTTTTGCTGTATCTGCGGCGAGACTTGACACTAGACCTGAATGGTCTGCATGCATATGCGTGATGAAAAAATCGGCTTCCTGTAAATTCACACCACATCCCCCTAAACCAGAAGTTAACGCTCTCATACAATCCTCGCGGTTCCATCCAGTATCAATAATTAAAGACCGCTGTGCTCCTTTTACTACATAAGAGTTAAGGGCCTTCAGAGGGCTTCCGGGGAGAGGAACCTCAATTCTATAGAGACCCGGTAAGATTTCCTCGAACAACGCTACTAAGAATCCTTCCCTGAAATACTACTCATGGATTCGGCCCAATCTGACCACATTCGCTCTGTCTATGCAACCAAGCTCGACTACTTCTGGACCAAATCACTTTGGAGGGAAGCTACCGCCGAACTGAAGCATGATTATACAGGGAAAAGATGCCCTGGTAGAAGAACTTCCTCTTCACTTTGGCAAAAACCCTTTTCGCTGGATTTTAGCACACACAGTTACATTTAATCTTGTTATAACCCATCCCTGGCTTTGCCCACATTGCCAGGGTTTCCTTGCAGAGACTCTATTCCCAGTTGTATAAAGGCCTGTTTCTGCCTACGGTGTCTATCTTTGCTCTGGACAATGTTATAGAATCAGTTGGAAGACAGCTTTTCGTGGCTTTTCCTTTGTAAAGGTATGGCTAAGATTAGCAAGCAGGAGGTTTTAAACCGTGGAGAACGAGCGCGTTATGGTATTTATAGATGGTGGGAATCTTTATGCTGGGGTAAAATTTGGACTCAATCTACAGAAATCTGTAAACATAGATAGCTTAGTTAAGAAGCTAGTTTCAGGGCGTGGCTTGGTGCGAGCTTATTATTACACTACTCCGAGTCCTCGTCCTAATTCGTCCCTGGGCAAGGCACATCAGCGATTTCTTGATAAGTTGGGCTGGGTTGAAAATCTCCAGATTCGGCGTGGAAGAATAGTGCCCAGGACACATACAATTGAATGCCCAAAATGCAAGGAATCATTTGAGTATCATGATTATACACAGAAGGGCGTGGATGCGCGAATCGCGGTGGACATGGTTACGTTAGCGGTGAGAGGTGCCTATGATACTGCTATTCTGGTTTCCGGTGATAGCGACTTAGCAGAAGCGGTTGACTATATTCGGGAGCAGACGAACAAAAAGGTAGAGAATGCGTGTGTGCCAGGAAAAAGCTGGGCAAAGACGCTCAGGGAGGCAGCGGACAAAAGGATTCCCTTAACACAAGAATACGTTGAGGACTGCCTGTTTGAAACACCTTTAGAAGAACAAGCCCCACTTTAAAGTGGGGCTTGCAATTTCAGTTCCCCTTATCGGCAGCACAATAAAGGGAATTCAATAGCTCCTGTTGTGGGAACAGCAGGAGTCATTCATTACAATAAATTTAACACAAATGCTAATTTTGTCAAGCCCAATCTGTCAATTATTATAGGATTTCACCATCCGCAGTTACATTTAATCTTCCTGTAATCCATTTCTAGCTTTACCCACATTGCTTTAAGTGCCTTTTGAAGCTTTAAAGCGACAAGCTTTCTGTAAAGCACGAACTACTTCTTTTGTGTTGTCTCTCTTATTCAATAGGAAGGCGCCTTCGCCTTATGGATTTTTTATCTACCACCACAATTGAATCCGCTAACTGGTTACCAGGTATAGTTGCCAAGACGTGCTTCAAGAGTTGTAGCATTTCTTTGTCATTATAGTTTCCTCCACGGAATAGGATTATCCCAGGACTGCTTGAGCCACCTAGTGCTAAAATCCTAGCGTAATCCAAATCCGCAGTTATTATAATACGGCTTTCTTTTCTAGCTCGGGCTATAATTTCTTCGTCTGATGCTTGACCAAGACCAATATGAGCGGCATGAACAGCTTCATGTCCCTCGCTCTGCAGCCACTCCGCAAGGAGCGGTGATATGGGCATATCGAGGAAGAACCTCATGCGAGAATCTCTATGGTTTCTTCTTCAGCAAGGTAAGCTGCATATTGGAGAGCCTCATCGATATCCTCTAGTTCTAGGTAGGGATATGCCTTTAGAATAGACTCTTTAGTTTCGCCAGCAGCTAGCAGCCCTAGCACTCTTGATACTGGGAATCGTAGGTCTCGAATACAAGGCTTCCCGGTGCAAACCTCTGGATTTACAGTGATACGCTTAAATTTCACAGTTTAGACTCCTTTTTGTTTGCCAAAAGAATTGCTTGTCAAATTTTACCATACACAGTTACATTTAATCTTCTTATAATCCATCCCTAGTTTTGCCCACATTGCCAGCGTTTCTTTACAAAGTGCAACCTCTTCATAATTATAATCTTCCTTTAGCTGGTTGATGACTGTGGCATATATTTCATAGCGAGTATTAAATTCGACCTTCTTTCCCCAG
The DNA here is from genome assembly GCA_964592065.1 of uncultured Dehalococcoidales bacterium. Classification (GTDB taxonomy): domain Bacteria; phylum Chloroflexota; class Dehalococcoidia; order GIF9; family AB-539-J10; genus JAFGBN01. The sequence goes on from CAZQDF010000106.1 coordinate 5,872, forward strand.
TTGGAGTTTTCTTTCAGGTATTCCTGCCAGCTTTTATCTGCAGCTCCGTTGATTGTAGTCTGCAATCCCCGAAGCGACCCTAGGGTAATTCGGGCTGGAACAA
>CAZQDF010000107.1:0-5970 GCA_964592065.1 uncultured Dehalococcoidales bacterium
GTGTGATAACAGATACTACTCTCCAGAGGCCCACGACGATGTATGGCAGTGGCAAAGTGTATGTGGAGCTGCTGGGCAGATTCTATCGAAAAAGATTTGGTTTGGACTTCCGCTCAGTGCGTATTCCATCCTTGGTAGGTCCGGGAATAACTACACGTGCTATCGGACAATACAACTCTTGGATAATAGAAGAGGCAGCGATGGGCAGACCATACGAGTGCTATGGTCCTGAGGATGAGGGCGTCCCTCTGCTTTATTTCAAGGACGTTGTGATTGCACTCTGGAAGTTAGCTCAGAAGGATGCTGACAGTATCAAGACGATGAATTACAATGTTACCGGTATAAGCCGAAGAGTATCCCCGAAAGAAATCGAGCTGGCCGTAAAGAAACACATTCCAGATGCCGTTATTTCGTATAAGCCTGATCCAGCGGTTGTAGCGTATTTTAAAACACTTCACTATGAGAGAATAGATGATACGCCTGCTCAGGTAGAGTGGGGCTGGGAGCCAACATATGATAGCGTCGATGCCATAGTGCAGGACTTTATCAAGGAGGTTAAAGAACGTCCCCAGCTATATGGTCTGGCGTAGCCAATCAGGAGGCTCAGAGAACCCAGAGCTGGGGTATATCTTTGAGTCTTTCGGCTTTATTTAAGAAATAGAGGACATAGGGAGGCGAACGATAGGAGTGCTAGAGGAAGTTAAGAGTTTCTTAAAACGGCCGAAGCCAGAGCCCAAAGGTGCTGACGAGGACTTGTACTGTAGCTTTCAAGGGGGGAGAATTATGGCTGGAGGATCTAACGGAGTTGCCTATGTAAACTTGAGTAATGGAAGTGTCGAGGTCAAGGGAATTGATTGAGAACTGATTAAGAGCTTTATTGGTGACCTCGGGCTAAGCTTCAAATTGGCTTACGACTTGATGAAACTCGGCGCCGGTCCGCTTTCACCGGGAAATCCAATCATTATCGGGGCTGGTGCTTTGGCCGGCACCCGGGTCCAAGCCCCCAGGTGGTCTATTGTGACTAGGAATCCCCTTAACGGAGCCATATTTTTGGGCAATGGTGGAATGGGATTTGGTGTGCGACTAATGAAGGCAGGCTGGTTTCCATTGATACCTTCAATAAGATGCTAGATGAATACTATGAGGAGCGGGGTTGGGATGTCAAAGAGGGCGTACCTACTAAGGGAAAAACTGCTAGAATTAGGACTAGCAGATATTGGAGAGGCCAATAATGCGGGCGCGTTATGATTTTGAGCTTTAATCATGAAACAAATTGGGAATCCCACTACCTAGTAGGCTCTCACGGATAAATTCAGTATCCTTCGCATTCTGCTAAACTTTTATCAGGGGAAAGGGTAGAAAAGGCAATAAATTATAGTGAGCTGCTCAGAGAAAGCAGGTCATGTTAGCCAGATTACGGAGCTTCTTGCTTGTAAGGGTCAAATGAGAGGAAATAAAAAGGAGGGAAAGATGTTTGAAAACGTAACACGGCAATTAGCCAAATCTGTGATAGAGACTAGCTATTATAGCTTGCCACAGGAGGTGATTGAAAAGATTAAGCTGATGCTACTTGATAGCATAGGTTGTGCTCTTGGAGGTTACATTACTGACAGAGCCAGGATTGCTCTGGAACTTGTCGAGGAGTTCGGGGGCAATCCCCAGGCTAGCATCATTGGAAATCGCCGCACATCTTATGCCCTAGCTACCTTTGCTAATGGTGAGTTAATTAACGCTCTCGACTACGATTATATAGGTCCTCTGACTAGCCATGTTGCACCTTATGTTACTCCGCCATCTCTGGCTATTGCTGAGAGAGAACATAGTTCGGGCAAGGACTTGATTCTAGCACTGGCTCTAGCCCACGAGGTTGGTGGTAGGGTTGTAAGTTCTCTAGCGCAGCATAAGGTATTGAAAGAGGAGCCCCCATATTATGAGGAGTCCCCCCGTTTTTCCACTGCCTCGGAGGTCTTCGGCAGTGTAGCTGGTGCAGGAAAACTGCTTGACCTTGATGCAGAGGAGATGACAAACGCGTTTGGTATAGCTGGGGCTAGTACTGCGGTGCCAGCGAATATAAAGTGGGAACATATGAGTGGTCCATCAATTATGACCAAGTATAATTGTTGGGCGGGGTGGATATCGCAACTGGCTGTAGTTGCAGCATTAGCTGCTGAGAAGGGCTTCACCGGTGATAAAACTATTCTGGATGGAGAGTTGGGTTTTTGGAAGATAATAGGCTCGCCATTTTTCAAGGTGGATAATCTGCTTGAGGGGTTGGGTGAAGTCTGGCATATTGGCGAGGTGAAATTTAAAATGTATCCCACCTGTTTTGTATACCATACGGCTATTGAAGGGATTAGCAAAATCATACAGGAACACGAAATCAAGCCCGAGGCAATAGACGAAATCGTAGTTAAAGGCGACCCTATCATTCAGACGCCAAATCGAATGGGCACGGAAATGGTAAGCTTTGCCGACACTCAATTTTCCAATACCTTCAATGTTGCCATTGCCGCCTATTATGGCAATAGCCCGAGTCCTGCCTGGCAGCTGCCAGCTACTTTTAATGACCCCAGGATAAAGGCGCTTATGCAGAAGGTCAAGTTTGACTCTCACCCTCGAATTGATGAATTCATAACCGGCCTGGCAAAGGCAGGCAATCTGCCTATCTTCATGGGTAGCATTGTAGAGATAATAACTAAAGGAAGGAAATTCACTGAGGAAGTTCTAGCGCCTAAAGGCAGCCAGGACAACCCAGCTACCGAGGCAGAACTCATAGAGAAATTTAGAAATAATGCTTGTTACTCTACAATCAAAAGTGCTAAAGTACAGGGCATTATTGAGATGATTAACCATCTAGAAGAAATCGATGATGTCAGCAAGCTATTCGCTCCGCTAACTTTATGAGATTTTCCAGACGTTGTTTGTGTTGCTTTTATTATTAATATAAGGAGGAGAAATGGTTTCTTTAAAAGAGGTTCATGAACTTGGGACGGAGTTAGAACAATGGCTTCGGATGCGGGTTCACCCCATAGCCGTTAAGATGTTAAAGAGTAAGGAGGAGGTTCCGGAAGGTGCTATCATCCCGACTCGCGACTGGAAACATAAATATGCTTTATGCCAGAGCTTTGCAAAATCGCAGCGGGACGGTTTGACCATTGCTATGTTTAAGGAGGACTTGTGGTGTTTTGAGCCTGTGATAGGACTGGGTTTGGCTGAGCCTAATCAGTATTTCTTGGAAGGGCACCATCGTTATCCTGACAGTGTGAGGGAGCTCAAAGCGGCCGGAGAGTGGTGCAGAAACATGCCTCAGCTCGAGTATGGCCTATACAAAGGGATTGTCTCAGCTCCTGTTAACACTTGCAACTTTATGCCTGATGTTATTGTTATGCACGTTAACGGCATGATGATGAGTCAGCTTCTCATCGTCAAATGCTGGATTGATGGGAAGGACGTATACTCTCAGCTTTCCGGCCATGCTGTTTGTGTTTACGCTGTGGTTCCCCCATTGCTAAAACGCGAGTGTGCAGTTTCTATTCCCTGTAAAGGAGACCGCAGGCTGGCTTCTGCCCAGGACGATGAAATCATTTTCACGTTGCTTCCAGAAATGCTGCCAGACTTTATCGCCGGTACGAAGTTCCTTCAGGAACATAATTGGGGAATCCCGATGATTCAAGAATACAAAGAGGAGTATGATTTGAAGCCGGAATATGCCAAGATCGGCGAAATGCTTGGCATGGACTTGAAGAAATCGCCTCCTCGTCCGCAGGCATATCAAAAATATTAGTTTGCCGACAAGTAGGGGTAAACTGATATTGGGCCTGGTAGGCTTGAGCAGAATTGACCGAGCTATCGTTCTCAAAGCCGAAGAGCTGGGTATTGAGGGTGACTGCCTTTAAACATAGGAGACAGAGGTGGCTTTGAAGACGGTAGAGCAATATTACCAAACCTTGAGGGCTATGCACCCTACAGCTTATATCCTTGGAGAGAGGGTGGAAAATCCCAGCGAACATCCATTGATTAAACGCCATTGCGCCGTAATAGCACAGACCTACGCCATGGCTCAGGAGCCTGAATACAGGGACCTGCTTACGGGGGAATCCAAACTTATTGGAGAAAAGGTTAGTCGGTTCACCAAGCTCTACGAGAGCAAAGATGACTTAATGACAAAGGTTAAGATGATGAGGCTTCTCAGTAATAAGACAGGTTCCTGTTATGTGCGCTGCACTGGCCTGGATATGATAAATGCTGGCTTTATAGTAACTTACGACACAGATAAGAAATATGGGACTCATTATCATGAAAATTTTGTGAACTACCTTAAATATATTCAAAAAAATGATATAGCTGTTCACAGTGGGGTGACTGATGTGAAGGGTGACAGAGCTCTTTCCCCGTCGAAACAATCAGACCCGGATATGTACGTGCATGTAGTGGATAGGACCGAGGATGGCATAATAGTCAGGGGCTGCAAGGCACATCAAACTGGGTCGTTATGTGTCCATGAAGTGATTGTCGGTCCTACCAGGAGATTGTCGCAGGATGATAAAGATTACGCAGTCTCCTTCGCTTTACCGATTGATACCAGGGGCATTATTCATGTTTACGGGAGAGGGGGCCTGGAGGACAGGCAACTCGGAGGGGTTGATATCGGGAATATTAATTACAGCAAGTTTGTTCCTTTAGTTATTTTCGATGATGTTTTTGTGCCCTGGGATAGAGTATTCATGTGCGGCGAATACGAGTTTGCCGCTCCGCTGGTGAGCCTCTTTGCAGATTATCATCGTCAATCTCACGGCGGTTGCAAGTGTGGCATTGCCGATGTTCTCGTGGGAGCAGCGGCTACGATGGCTGAGTATAACGGAGTCGCCAATGTCTCACATATAAGGCACAAACTGACTGAGATGATTAAAACAGGGGAGACCATGTATGGTTGCTCCCTGGCAGCTTCGATAGAAAGTAAGAAGACCGATTCCGGCGTATATGCTGTTGATAGTGCTTTAGCCAACACTTCCAAGTTATACGAGGGTAAAGAGTTTATTGAGGCAATTCGACTAATGCTGGAGATTACCGGAGGCTTGGTTGGAAGCATGCCGTCTGAGAAGGATTTGCGTAGTCCAGAAATTGGCCACTTCCTGGAAAAGTATTTGAAGGGCGTCCCTGGTGTGTCTGCGGAGGACAGGATGCGCATGTTTCGATTAGTAGAGAAACTCGGTTTTGGCAGCAGTGATGTTATGTCCCATATCCATGGAGGAGGCTCTCCTGAAGCTCATAGACTGGCTCTATGGCGGGCCACGGACTTAGAGGCGAGGAAAAAGATGGCTAAGCATCTTGCTGGCATCGAGGCGCAGGATATTAACTAGATGAGAGCAACATGAGCTTGCCAAAGCTTATGCAGATTAGGACTGATACCTCGCTTTGCTCAAGCCGGATTTGGGGCGAGGTAGAAGGCCTCAAGCGCAAACTTATAGTACCGTAAGACCGCAACCAGCCCTGTTGTATCTCCTGGTGAAGCAGCGAAGATATTGGGTCTTGGGGGTGGTGGTTACCCCAGACCTGAGGTCAATGTTTGAGCGGTCCTCTGTGGGTGCCATATATCTTCGGGTCCATATGTCTTATTGCATCCTGGCTTGCTGTAGTGTAAATGGTGGGATACAGCGTTAGCGTGGGGCTGTACTTGTCCAGGTCCAGTGTCCTCTTTTCGCTGGCAAAGGCGTCCTTGGCGTAATGCACGGCTACAATCTCTCCTACTAACCACCTGTGCCCACCGTACGGCCTATCGTCGATCAACTTGCACTCATAAGAGACATAGGCGTCTTTCAAGATTGGCACCGATGTCTTTATCGGTGCCTCTTTGGCTATGCCAAACTCCTGGAACTTGTCTACCTTCCGACCACTGCAACCCCCTGTATATGCGATTAGCTCCGCCTTGTCAAGAGTTACGAAATTGACCCCGAATTCCTTACTGTCCCT
>CAZQDF010000108.1:0-5954 GCA_964592065.1 uncultured Dehalococcoidales bacterium
CTACCTATTCGGCTGATATTTTCAGGCTTTTACACACAATTTATCATCCTAGTTAATCTTCTCCCATACACGCGTAGATTTCCCAAGTTATTTGTTATTATACTACCCCGTCAGCATATCGGGAGCAATCAATTAGGTGAATGTTCCACCATCTATAGTGATGACCTGCCCTGTGATATAGCTAGCCCTGTCGCTAGCCAAGAAAGCTACTAACTCAGCCACATCCTGTGGCTGACCAAAGCGCTGCAAGGGAATCATCGCTAAAATAGATTCCTTTCTTTCAGGGGACAGCTTATCTGTCATCTCAGTAACAATGAAGCCTGGAGCCACAGCATTCACAGTGATGTTGCGCGAGCCCATTTCACGAGCTACGCTTTTAGTGAAAGCAATCAATCCTCCTTTAGAAGCAGCGTAGTTGCTTTGTCCCACATTTCCCACTATCCCAGCGACTGAGGAAATACTTATAATGCGTCCCCAATGCTCTCTCGCCATGGACCTCAAGGCAAACTTGGTACATAGATAGGCTCCTCGTAGATTTGTATTGATTACATCATCCCAAGCACTGTCAGGCATCCTTAAAAGAAGGGTATCTCGGTTAATTCCAGCATTGTTTACCAAAATATCAATCTTGCCCCACTTATCGGTTATCTTCTGCATCATAGCTTGCACTGTACCACCATCTCGAACATCAGCTTCAACTGGCATGGCTTCTCCACCTAGACTAATTATAGTCTCCACTACATTATCAGCATCAGCCTTATTATTAGCCTCAATTGCCACATAATTAACCGCTACCTTGGAACCAAGGCTGGAGAGTTTCAAAGCAATAGCTTCACCCAGTCCACGAGAGGCACCAGTCACTACAGATACTTTCCCTTCTAATTCCATCTCACCTCCCTAGAATTTTAGTAATAATTTGGGAACACCGTCTTGTGTCATTGCGAGGAGCATCAGTAGCGAAGCAATGACAAGGGGAATATCGCCGAGAATTGACGGTGACATTGGCCCATGTTCTCACTCGCTAATTCGTTTCAGCACCAGACAACAATTCTCTCCGCCAAGTCCAAAGCTATCCTTCAAACAAACATTCACTTGCGCTTGGCGAGCTACGTTTGGAACATAATCCAAGTCGCACTCCGGGTCGGGGGTTTCATAATTTATGGTGGGGTGGATAATACCTTTATTCATACACAGTATAGAAGCAATAGTCTCAATAGCACCAGCAGCGGCTACGATGTGACCAATCATGGATTTAGTGGAAATTATGGGGATTTTGTAAGCCCTTTCCCCAAAAGCCATTTTAATAGCCTTGGTTTCGCAGGGGTCATTTAGCTTAGTGCTGGTGCCATGGGCATTAATATAATCAACCTCTTCAGGTTTCACCCCGGCATGCTCCAGAGCGGTCCTCATAGCATAAGCCTGCGTCTCAGGAGCAGGAGCAGTCTGGTCATAGGCATCAAAAGACCAGCCGGCACCAGCTAGCTCAGCCAGGATTGGTACACCTCGTAGTTTGGCATGTTCATAGCTTTCCAGAACAACTAGTCCGGCACCTTCACCATAGATGAAACCGTTGCGGTTAAGATCAAAGGGGCGGCAAGCTTTAGCTGGGTCAGGCTCGCGAGAAAGAGCTCCTAGGATATCAATGCCGGCTACGCCAAGTGGGTCTAAACTGGAATCAGCCCCCCCGGCTATCATTACATCAGCATAGCCCAAACGTATGAAATTTGCCGCCGTGCCTATGGCATCAGCTCCCGTAGCGCAAAGGCTATTCACGCTAGAGTTAGGCCCTTTAGCTCCCAGCCACATCCCCACCTGCATTGCTGCTGCGCTGAGCCCTGACTTGGCAATAAAAAGAGGATCAACCCTTCTCGGCCCTCGCCTATTAAGCAATTCATTTTGCCTAACAGCATACCCACCCTCTACCATGCAGCCAATGCTAACGCCCACTCGCTCAGGACGTTCTTGAGCCATCTCCAGTTTGGCTGACTCTACTGCTTCCTTGGCAGCAGCAATAGCTAAATGAACCGCTCGTGGATTACGATCCACCGCCTTTAAATCCATATACTTCGCCGGGTCAAATCCCTTCACCTCGGCATCTACTTTTACATAGAAATTGCTAGCGTCGAAGCGAGTGATAAGCCCAATCCCCGACTTCCCAGCAACCAATCCTTCCCAGAATTCCTCCACCTTCAAGCCTAAGGGATTAACCGTACCCATCCCAGTAACCACAACTCGAGGCATTTTCATCTTATTCCCCCAAAATTCATTTTTTCAACCTTCTACCTTTGGCATAATGCCAGGCAATGCTATGGATGTGCCTCCATCAACAATAATTGTCTGTCCCCTTATCATAAAGGCCTCTTCACTACACAGAAAAGCCACCACCTTGGCCACATCTTCGGGAGTTACCATCCTTCCTACTGGCGTTGCTTGGCGCGTGTCTTGTATTAACCCTTCCTTGATGTAGAATTTCAGAGCCTCTGTCTCCACGGCAGAGGCAGCCACAGCATTAACACAAATGCCCTTGGGAGCTAGTTCTATTGCCAGGTAACGGGTTAAGGCTTCCAAGGCAGCTTTGGATACTCCCACAACAGCATAAGTAGGCAACACAAAATATGAACCTAAGCTAGAGATGCCAACTATTTTACCGCCACCCCTTCCTTCCATTAGCTTAGATGCCCTCTGAGCACAAAGCAGGAAGGCTCTAGCATTAGCATTCATAGTCCATTCCCAGGCTCTAACATCAACATCCAGAACAGAGCGACCTACACCTGAAGCAGCATTGTTAATCAATATATCTAGATGGCCGAAGTTGTTGGCAATCGTGTCGAACATCTCATCGATCTTCGCCGGGTCTCCCACATTGGCCCTGATAAGCTCAGTTTTCACTCCCATAGCTTCGATGTCTTTGGCGGTTTTTTCCGCAACCTCCCGGCGGCGGAAGAAATTAACCACGATGTCGGCACCCTGAGAGGCGAGCTTTAAAGCAATAGCTCTGCCAATACCCCTGCCACTACCAGTAACCAGAGCTACTTTACCTTCAAGGGACATACTTAAACCTTCTCCTTCCCCGAGACACGGCCTTCCACGTAGTCAACAAGATCACCCAAATTTTGAAATTCCTGCGCCTCTTCATCAGGGACTTCAATATCAAAGGTTTCTTCTATTGCTACCATCGCCTGCACTATGTCAAGGGAATCTGCCTGTATATCCTTAAAAGTGCCCTCGCGGGTAAGAATGCCCTTATCAACATGAACGATTCTAGCTATGATGTCTTTTATTTGCTCTTCAACAGACATATGAATACCTCCTTAATGAATTTCCTTCCCTTTTCGATTTTGCCAATTCTGATCTCAGACAGCCCACGATGTCAGCTTTTACTGCATTCCTGGCACTTACTATGGCATGGGCTATTTGCGGAGCTCGACAACTCCCATGCGCTACCCGGACAACCCCATCAACACCCCATAGAATGCCTCCCCCTTCATCCTCAGCTTCGTAAGACATCTTAGTTACGGGGACCAGCCTTTTAAACAATAGCATGGCCACACCTCTCAATGGGGGGTATTTCCTCAACCTCCGTTTTATCCACTCGATCGCATGGTCTGCCATGCTTTCATAGAACTTAATGATCACATTGCCCACAAATCCATCACAGACGATAACATTGGCTCGCCCGCTTAATATATCATTGCCCTCCATACTGCCGACGAAATTCAAGCCACTGTTCTTAAGCAAGGGGTAAGCTTCGCGCACAAGTTCGTTTCCTTTGCCTTCCTCAGCACCAGTGCTTAGCAAGCCCACCGTAGGGTTAGCGACATGAAGCAACTCTTTGGCATAGACCGAGCCTGCAATGGCGAAACTCAAAAGGTGATGTGGCTTGCAGTTAACACTGGCTCCGAAGTCCATTAACACTACATTAGGGGCAAAACTACCCAAGGATCCCCCAATTGCCGGCCGATCCATTCCCTCCAACATGCCTATAAACTGGATAGCACTAACGGCCACTGCTCCCGAAGACCCGGCACCAACCAGAGCATCTGCCTCGCCCGATTTCACCAGCTTTGCCGCTACAGCTATAGAGGAATTGGTTTTGCGGCGAACTGCCACAGCAGGAGACTCGCCCTCCCCAATGACTTCATTAGCCTCAACACAGCGAATAGGCAAATCATGAGCAAATCTATATTTGGCTAATTCTCCCTGCAATATCTCCATAGGGCCAGTCAAGGCAATTTTCACATCGTTTTTTTGCGCTGCAAAAACTGCCCCCTTGACTATCTCCTCGGGAGCATAATCTCCACCCATAGCATCAACCGCCACCGTTATTTTTCTACTAACTTCCGGCATCAGCTCTCTCCGCCCAGAAGCCTAACCACCGCCTGTCCCGTAACTATTGCCTCATCCCTTTGATTATGGCATTCAAGGCTACAATTGGCATATGATACACCATTCCTGTCTTCAATGGAATCAATTTCACCGCTAACAGTCAGGATATCTCCGGGGCGTGCTGGTGCTTTAAAGCGCACTGAAAGCTTGCCCTGGGAAAGCCAACTTTGGCCAAAAGCCAGTGTCATCATCTCAGATATATAGGCGAGGATAAGCATGCCATGAGCGATGGTACCACCCAGGGGAGTTTGAGCGGCGAAAGATTCATCTACGTGAATAGGATTAAAATCGCCTGACGCCTCAGCATAGAGATTAATTTTCTCCTGGGTAATATGCTTCGTTATAGATGGCAGAGGCTTTCCTTGACTAATTTCTGCGAGCATTGAATCTGCTTAACTCAAGGCTGGCAACATCACAGTTGCTTTACCTGATTGCACCTTCTCCTTATTTTGGTCAAATACATTAAGTTCCAACACCAACATATGCAACTTGCCTCGAGTTAGTTTCCGAGCTACCCTAGCCTGGCAATCTATTACGTCACCAACAGGCACCAATCTAAAGAATTCCAACTCTTGGGAGACATGTATAGAGCCAGGTGGCAAGGAAAGAGAGCCTGCCATAGCAGTCATAGCGTATGCTGCTATAGCCAAGGGGGGAACAAATTCAACACTTGAACTATCTACTGCTTTCAGATATTTGGAGATGAGAGAGGCACTCAGTTCATAGCTAGCAGGAGGGAACTCATAACCTGGAGTTAATCCCTCATAACCTACATTCATTCACTTGCCACTCCTTTTTCCCAAGGAATAAATCCTAATTATTTCAAAGCACCTCGCAAAGTGAATACCTCGGCCTACTAGGCACTTTGCAGATATAATTATCATTAACTGCGATAATTGTCAATACCCCATGTCCCCCGGTTCTACACTATTTAGTGTGAAAAATCTGCAAAAGGTGCTGGGAGGGAGGTGATTATACATTGAAAGGCACCCGCTAGCTCCTGTAGCCTTGGTGATTAAGCAAAACTAGGTGAAAGGAGGCAAAGCAGGTGCAAGACGATTGTATCGCAGTAGCTCTGGGATTGCCAGAGTTAGAGATTCTGGGGCAGATAGAGCTAGAGGATCACTTTGAGGTTACAGTAAGATACCGGCGGGATAAGGTAGGCTGTCCTAGCTGTGGTAGCATAATGGTGAGAAAGCATGAGAGCACATTTCAACGTAAGAAAGACAGGAAGCTAAGGGACAAAATTGTGGTCCTTACTTTAGAGAAAAGGCGATTCCGATGTCTTTTTTGTGGCAAGGTATTCACAGAGCCGGATGAGGTCTTCGGCACAAGAAGACGTTCCAGTTACCGGTTCAGGGAGTATTTGGGACAGGAAGCACTTCATCAGACGGTGAGGAGGACAGCGCAGAAGGAGATGGTTGGAGAAGGACTGGTGAGAAGATGTGTTGCTGCGGAAATAGGGAGGAGGCTTGAAGCAAATGGAGCGAAAGGAACGCCGGAGTTCATGGGGCTGGATGAATTTTCAGTCAGGGGACGGCGTCTATATCACACAGCCATCTGTAATC
>CAZQDF010000109.1:0-5898 GCA_964592065.1 uncultured Dehalococcoidales bacterium
GATATTTACCCGGAACGCAGCAAGAGTGGGGTGGAATAATAAGGCATGGTGCCAAAATGCTTTATGCCTACTCCGAGGCAACAGTACCGAAGATAACCACAATTGTTAGAAAAGCATATGGAGGATCTTATTTGGGTATGTGCTCCAGGGATTTGGGTGCGGATGCAGTTTTTGCCTGGCCTACGGCTGAGATGGCGGTGATGGGCCCGCAAGGCGCCGTTGATGTTATTGAGGCTAAAGCAATAAAGGAGGCAGAAGACCCTGCCCAGAAGCGACAAGAACTGATAAAGGAATACAAGGAGAGATTTGCCAATCCATACCTGCCTGCATCCAAGTTACATATAGATGCTATTATAGACCCAGCAGAAACAAGGTTTCAGGTGTGCCGGGCACTGAAGTTGTTTAAGAATAAGGATGTAAAGTTGCCAGCGAAGAAGCATGGCGTGATGCCTACCTAGGAGAAGCTGAAAGCTTTCTCCTGGCTTTACCAGCGGTCTAAAAAGTCCCGAAAGGGGTAAGGTTAAAGCTATAAAATTCAAACTTGGGGATGGGGTGGAAACGGGGGATGCGATAGCGATGGTCGCTCAGTCCTAAATGAGGAAGACGCTAGCAGAAAAAATCCTAGGCCTTAAATCTCATAGCGATGCCCGGGCTGGAGATATTGTTATCGCTGAGGTGGATCTAGCTTTTCTCCAGGATACCACTGGTCCCTTGACTATAAGGCAGTTCAGGGAAAGCGACTTCCAAGCTATAGCTCAGCCGCAGAGAACGGTAATATTTCTGGACCATGCTGCGCCCAGCCCCAGTGGACAATTTTCTAACGACCACATACTTTTACGCCACTTTGCCAGGGAAACTGGATGCTATATTTATGAAGTTGGCGATGGGATATGCCATCAGCTAGTAGCTGAACGTTTCGCCAATCCAGGGGATGTTATTGTTGGCTCTGACTCTCATACTGTTACTGCTGGTGGGATAGGGGCTTTCGCCACTGGCATGGGCTCTAGCGATGTAGCGGTGGCTTTAGCTCTAGGGAAAACCTGGTTTCGTGTGCCAGAAAGCTTTCTTATTAACCTTAAAGGCACTTTCCCCAAAGGGGTTTATGCCAAGGATTTGATTTTATATCTTATAGGACAAATTAGGGCTGACGGCGCTACTTACAAAGCTCTGGAATTTGGTGGTGAAGCCTTAGCTCGTGTGACTATGCCGCAAAGGTTAACTATGGCTAATATGGCCGTAGAAGCTGGGGCTAAGGTTGGTTTGTTTCCTGGCGACGAGATCACTAGAGACTTTTTGCTAGCCCAAGGCCGAGGTGACAGATATAAAGCGCTTTTCCCAGATGCCGATGCAGGTTATGAATGGGTCATATCCGTGAATCTTGCCCAGCTCGAGCCAGTGGTCTCTTGTCCGCACCAGGTGGACAATGTCATTCCAGTTAGCAAAGCAAAAGGAATTAAGGTTCAGCAAGTATTTATTGGCACCTGTACCAATGGACGTCTTGAAGATTTAGCCGTAGCTGCTAATATAATTCAGGGCAAGAGGAGGCATCCTGACACCAGGTTGCTTATGGCACCAGCTTCAAGGCAGGTGCTCATTCAAGCTATGAGAGAAGGCTATATCCAGAGCTTAATTGGAGCTGGGGCAACTATTCTGCCCCCAGGTTGTGCTGCTTGCCTTGGTCTTCACCAAGGGGTGTTGGGGGATGGCGAAGTTTGCCTTTCTACTGCTAACCGCAACTTCAAAGGAAGAATGGGCAACCCTGAGGCCATGATATACCTGGCTAGCCCAGCTACTGCTGCTGCCTCAGCTATAAAGGGCGAGGTCACAGACCCCAGGGAGGTTATGTGATGTCCGATTTAGTGTTCAAAGGCAAAGCTATCAAACTGGGTGATAATATCTCCACGGATGATATTATTCCTGGTAGATTTGCCCATCTGAGGAGCCACTTACCTGAGCTTGCCAAGCATGTATTGGAGGATGCTTACCCCGCGTTTGTCACGAAGGTAAAGCAGGGTGATTTTCTTGTAGCGGGAAAGAACTTTGGCCTGGGTTCCAGTCGGGAACATGCCCCCGTGGTAATCAAGATGTCGGGAATAAGTGTCATCTTAGCCAAGTCGGTGGCTCGTATCTTCTTCCGGAATGCTGTAAATCAAGGTGTGCCGGTCTTGCTGTGTGCTACAGATGAGATTGGCGATGGTGATATGCTTGACATAAAGATGAATGATGGCGTGGTAATTAACTTGAGCTCCGGCGCCAGGATTAACTGCAGTAAAGTACCACCGTTGGTATCTGCTATTCTTGAAGAGGGTGGACTTATCCCGTATATCGGGAAGCACAAAGATTTCAAGCTCTAAATGTTGAAGAGCTTTCCATGTAGTCATTGCAAAGGAAGCGAAGCAACCTGAATTTCGGCAGGACGTGTATGTGAGATTTGGCTTGTGCTAAGATATATAAGTAGTGAAACACAAGGTGACTTTTATACCCGGCGATGGCATAGGGCCTGAGGTAGCCCGGGCAGCACAGAGAGTATTAGAAGCAACGGGGGTCCAGTTCCAGTGGGACGATGTCATTATAGGCAGCCAGGCTCAGGATATGTTTGGCACAGCTCTTCCCCAGACTGCTCTGGAGTCCATAAGGAAAAATAGGGTCGCCCTGAAGGGTCCAGTTAGTACACCTATAGGTAGTGGTTTCAGAAGTGTTAATGTAGCTTTGAGGCAGAAATTAGACCTTTACGCTTGCCTTCGCCCCTATAAAATTTATCCCGGCACAGCTACCATATATAAAGATGTAGACATAGTTGTAGTCAGAGAGAATACCGAAGACCTTTATGCTGGCATTGAATTTGCCAAGGATGGTTTAAGAACAAAAGAACTATTAGATTTCGTCTTTGATGCTACTGGCGAGAGAGTGAAAGAGGATTCCGCTGTGGACTTAAGGTTGATATCACAAACTGCGAGCAAGCGAATTGTTAAGTTTGCCTTTGATTATGCCAGGCAAAATAGCAGAAGAAAAGTGACCACATCCCATAAGGCTAACATACTCAAGTTCTCTGATGGACTTTTCCTTGATATTGCTCGTGAGGTGGCTAAAGAATACCCCGATATAGAGTTTACCGATGTACTTCTGGACGCAGCATGTATGCAACTGGTAAGAAGGCCTGAGCAATTCGATGTTGTTGTCTTACCAAACTTTTATGGAGACTTTATCTCTGACCTCTGTGCCGGATTGATTGGTGGTTTAGGCTTGGCACCTGGAGCCAACATGGGTGATGATATGGCTGTCTTTGAAGCTGCTCATGGCAGCGTACCGAAGTATGCCGGGCAGAATAAGGCAAATCCTATGGCAATGATGCTTTCCGGCGTAATGATGCTTCGATATCTGGGAGAAAGAGATAGCGCTGAGAGGTTGGAAAAAGCCATAGCGGAGGTCATTGCTGAAGGTAAAAATGTCACCTATGATTTGAATCCTGGTAACCCGGTAGGGACCAGCCAGGTAGCTGATGCTGTGATAGAGAGCTTAAAGCAAGGCGACAAAGAATCTTAATCCCACGTTTCGACTCGCATTAGTTATAGAGCCAGGTTTGATGGGACTTCTAAAGAACATATAAGGGGATGATGCCTTTGGCTGTGGAATTCAGAAATATGCTATCGAGCACGGCGTTGATGTGATTGGTGTAACCTCTACCGAAGCCTTTGAGGTGGAGGAGTTGGGCGAGCTTATAAATCTAAGAATCTATCTTGAAAGCGCTAAATCCCTGGCCCAGTGTTACCTATGTGGTCAGCCAGCACAGCAGGTTGACATTCACTAAATAGTGTGTTACAACACCCTGGCAGGAGCATCGGTTGATGCCTTCCTTTTCCCTAGGAGAATATCTCCGATTTACCAGTGTCAATTTTCAAATAATAACGTGCTCAGATATTCGACCAAGAGTAAGTCGGTAACAAATCTAAACAAGGATGAGGCTCTCTACAGCTAGTTCCTAGCTGAGGAAATACTCGATGCACTATCGAGATGAGATGCTGCGCCCATACTTTTAAGAAAAAAGGAGGTAAAATTAAATGAGTAGGCAAGCACAGAAGCTGCGTGAGTTGATTGAAAGGCCAGGGTCCACTGATGGTGTTGGTGTTTGGGATGCGTTCAGCGCGAAGGTGGCTGAGCAAGAGGGTTTTGAATTCCTGACTATTTTGGGGTCGATGGTATCATGGTCGTTGCTTGGCAAAACGGACACCGGATATATAACCCAGACAGAGATGCTCGATGTGGCACGTCGAATCGTACAGGCAGTAGACGTGCCTGTAATAGTTGATACCGATGATGGTTTTGGAGACCCTTTGGTTGTTAGAAGGACAATTCAGCTGTTTGAGCAAATCGGAGTAGCTGGAGTGATTATCGAAGACTTAAAAAGGCCTTTGCGTTGCTCAGCACTGGGAGGGGGTAGCATGGAACCAGCAGCGCTTATGGTGCAGAAGATTAGAGCTGCTGTAGGGGCAAGAAGTGACCCTAACTTTGTCATTTTTGCCAGGACCGATGATTACGAAGGCATCGACGAGGTCATTTCTCGGGTTGCTACTTATACTAAAGCTGGAGCGGAGGTGGCATTCGTGCTTGGGCTTAAGAGCGTTGAAGATATGGAAAGAGTTGGCAAGGCATCTCCTATTCCATTAATGGCAATCGAAGCACCGGACACTAATCTGCCGCTAGTACCACCTGATAAACTTGAGGCTATGGGCTACAAGCTGCATTTATATTTTCCTCTTTTCTGTCATGCCGCGCGTGCATTGCGTAGTTTTGTAAGAGAACTCAAAAAGGATCTCGGAGACAGAACAAAGTTGCCTTCTACGAAAGGTGGATTGAGTCCCATAGAGATTGAGAACATCGTGGGGCTGGAAAAAGACTCAGAGCTGCAAGAAAGATATCTCACATAGCTATTACCGACGATAAGGTACCGAGGTAACAAGAGCTTGCTTAGTTAAGTTTGAGTGCAAAATCATATTTGCCAGTGTTAGCTTAAGAGCACCACGCTAATCCAGGTTTCGTGTATTAGCCGAACAGGTACAACTCAAACGAGAGCTCAAAATGTTCCGTCTGTCTCCCACTGCTATTTCTCCTTCCAGTGTTGTAATTACATTTCGTACAGACACCTGTTTCGTAGCCATGACGTTCATTTACTATGGCTTCTTTCATCAATTGAACAAAGGCCCTTTCACTGAACCGTGCATGCGCTTGGGTCTAGGGTTACTTCTACTCGTGACATAATGCCAGGACTGAATAGCTTTATTGTGCCAGAGGCTATTCGGCTGCGTCATCCTACACTGAGGAATACTAATTCCTGAATAGGCAGGTAGTTATAAACCCTATAGAGACATTTTGTCCCCTGGTTCTGGTTCCCTAAAAAAATGAAATAAATTTTTTTATTTTCAGCCATTATCTCTTGTTTTGGTCTTGACATTATTTTATCAAATAAGATAATATAACCGACGTTTTGATGGGAAAGTCGGTGATAGATACATTGCAGCGTCTGTCTATCCTATTTCCCATTCCAGAGTCCGCTTATTCAGGAGTTAAAAACCATAAAGCCAGGATTTGCATTGTTTTCTTCACTGTTCTGGCTTTCTTAATCGCCTTCATTTTCCTGGCAAAATTTAGGGACTTTAGCCTTCGATTATCGGTAATATGATAAGAGCTTATGTTCTTTACATAGCTATTAGAGACTTCGTTCCCAAATGCCCAGTTTATGAGTGATTCACTATGAAGCGATTTCTTATAACGTCTTTTATTGTTTTTCTACTTTACCTAGTTTTGACCATACCTTCTGGTACCTTGTTTCTGTGGACCAACGAGGAGCTGATTATTGGAGCTAATATTGCTCTAAAAGAAGCATAAGTAGTGGGCAAATTC
>CAZQDF010000110.1:0-5892 GCA_964592065.1 uncultured Dehalococcoidales bacterium
TGCCTTCAACTGGCTGCCAGCTTGAAGTTGGCATCCTGCCTTCCAGCCAGGATGTTCTAAATCTTTGGGGTGTCGACCCTATAACACTCGACCCGGCGATTTCCAGCGAGACAACATCTCATGCCTATGTTATGCAAATCTTCAGTGGCTTAGTTCGCCTTGATGATGAATTGGAGGTGGTGCCTGACATCGCTGAGAGGAGGGAAATGAGCCAGGATGGCAAAACCTATACCTTCTACCTCCGCCACGGGGCAGAATTTCACAGCGGCAGAGAAGTTAAGGCCTGGGACTTTAAGTATTCCTGGGAGCGAGCTTGTAACCCTGATACCGGCTCCCAGACGGCAGCTACTTACCTGGGTGACATCGTTGGCGCCAGAGACATGCTGGCTGGCGAGGCTGAGGAAATCTCAGGGGTCAGGGTTATCGATGATTACACCCTCGAAGTTAGTATCGATGCGCCTAAAGCTTATTTCCTATGCAAGCTCACTTATCCCACCACTTTTGTGGTTGACAGAGATAATGTGGAATCAGGAGAGACCTGGTGGCATCAGCCAGACGGGACGGGTCCCTTCAAGTTAAGGGAGTGGAAACGAGGCCAGCTTCTAATTTTGGAGCGTAGCCCAGCTTATTACGGCGAGCCAGCTAAATTAAGGCAGGTCATTTTCCAGCTTCTTGCAGGAATGCCCATGGCTATGTATGAAAAGGGCGATATTGATGTCACTCCAGTCTATATGAATTATATTGACCTAGTTAATGATGAAACTAGCCCGTTTCATCAGGAATTAAGCATAACATCTGAGCTTAGTCTTCATTATATTGGCTTCAATACCGCTAAACCTCCCTTTGACGATGTCAACGTTCGCCGTGCTTTTTGTCATGCTGTGAATAAGGAACGCATTGCCAGGCTGACATTGAGGGATATGGTAAACGAAGCCGGGGGAATTCTGCCTCCAGGCATGCCTGGCTATAACGAACAGCTAGAGGGGCTCAATTACGATATAGAGAGGGCAAAAGAGCTTATCGCTGCCTCGAAATATGGAGATGTTTCCGAGTTCCCGCCTCTTACCATCACAGTCTCAGGCTATGGCAATGACATTCCCGATTATCTGGGAGCTATATTACAGGAATGGCGGCAGAATCTTGGCGTAGAAGTATCAGTGAGGCAACTGGAGCCAGAGGACTTTCTTTATAACCTTAAGCAAGAGAGGGACGAAATGTTTATCCTCGGCTGGGTGGCTGACTATCCCGACCCGCATAACTTCCTGGACAATCTATTTTATACTGGAAGCGAGAATAACATCTTTGGCTATAGCAATCGGGAGCTAGATAATTTGCTTGACCGGGCAGCCATAGAACAGAATAGTGCTGCCCGCTTAGCTATGTACCAGCAAGCTGAGCAAATAGCAGTCACTGAAGCCCCTTGCTTACCTCTATGGTTCGGTGTCAACTATATCCTGGTGAAGCCCCGGGTTAGAGGTTACGAGCTTAACCATCTGGGCATCCCTGATTTAAGCCAAGTATATATAGAGCAGAGCGTCTAGCAACTCTCGACTGTCATTCTGACTCTGAATCCCTCGCTTCCCGTCATTCTGAACCCTTCGCTCCTTGTCATTCTGAGGGAGCAAGGCAAGTGAAGAATCTCCTCGCACTCGAGACAGACTCCATGAGGGGGAAGAATTTAGGCCCTTCGCTGTCGCTCAGGGTGATAAAACTAAACGACCAGAGTGACAGAATAAGCAATCTCCTATAAGAACACTGTTGGTTTAGCCAGCAAGCTTGTAGCTGAGACAGGGGACAACCGCTGGCTTCTGGGGAAGCAAAGCCAGAATACGTTATGTGGAGCCCCAGACTCAGCCTGGGAAGCTAGGACTTATTTCCTTTTGACTGAGCTTAGCTAGATAACTATACTGTGAATTGCTGGACAAATAATCCCGGTATGCCAATGGAAAGTTAATGTAGGGAAGCTTATATGAAGAAAGCGGCAATTCTCTTACTAGCTGTTGCTATTGCTGTCTCCTTAATGTCCTGGACAGCACCGAGTGCCAGTGCTGCGGAGCCCATAAGTGAACCTGACATCCGGCTGGACAAGAACCATTTAGACTTTGAATTTAGTGGCGGAGCCAGCAGTGGGATGGGGCACTCAACTCCAATGGTTGAAGCAACTACGCTTACTACAGCCAACAGCTTCTGTAACTCCAGCCCCTTGTGTGAGGCTTGTCTTGCCACTTCCAATAACAGTGATTTAGAGCAGAATCCCCAAGTAGAGGCAGGAATAGAAAAACAATCAGCAGCCGCAGAACGAAGCTAGTTAGAGGCTATACGCCAAGCAATACAGAAGAAAGGTGCTCAATGGGAGGCAGATATAACCTCCGTTTCTGGACTTTCTTTGGAAGCTAAAAAACGGCTGTGTGGTGCCAAATTCGGTTCCATATCTGAGGATGTAGAAACAGCGACTCCCTCGCTGGATTTAGCTACTTTGCCAACTGCATTTGACTGGCGAGATAAGGACGGAATTGACTGGGTGACATCGGTTAAGGACCAAAATCCTTGTGGCACCTGTTGGGTATTTGGCACTCTTGGCTCTCTGGAGGCAGCAATTAACATTTACAATGATGACCCTGATATGGATATGGACCTCTCAGAGCAGATGGTCTTATCTTGCTCCGACAATATCTTTTATACCCCCACCTGTACCGGGGGTTATCCTCAAGATGCCCTAAACTACCTCAGGTACTACGGAACATCTAACGAAGCTTGCTTCCCCTACCAATGTCCGATAGCTGGCTGTCCTGACACTGGGGTCCCCTGCAATTGTTGCTCTGATTGGGCAGAAAAAGCTTGGAAAGTTACTTATGCCAAAGTTAGCCCAGATACTACTGCTGTTTATAAGGCAGCGTTGCTACAATATGGTCCACTAGGAGTTCCAGTGTTTGCAGACGAGGACTTGTTCTACTACAAAGGTGGAATCTATGAGCCGGTGCTGGAATCTGAAGAATGGACAGAAGCGTTTACGCAGGAGGAGGCAAATCACTGGGTTACCTTAGTGGGATACGATGATGACGGTGATGCTGGAGGCTACTGGATTATCAAGAATAGCTGGGGGGCTGACTGGGGCGAACAAGGTTACGGTAAGATACTTTATGGAAATATCGAAAAACATATCCATACTTATGCCATCACTTCTATGAATGGTCCGGATAATTGCAAATCAGTCACGGTCTTTAATGATGGCAATTCCAGCTTAGACGTGACCGATGTTACCATTAGCTACAATGCAGGAGAGGCTACAGGGTGGCTCGACGCTGAAAGAAAATCATTCAGTCTTGCGCCGCTTTCTTCGGAGGGAATCACTGTTTGGATTGATGCCGCCGGACTGAGCGCAGGAGAATATCACGGCACGCTAAACATAATTTCTAACGACCCTGATGAGGCCTCAGCTCCGGTAACTGTAACCCTAAAACTAGACGCGCCAATCAATAATCCACCCCAGCTATCCAACCCCTCAGTCCAGCCACCGAGCGGCACTCCATCAACCAGCTTCTATTACCAGGTCAATTACTATGACAGCGATGGCGATAGCCCCAGCGTAAAGCAAGTGTATGTAGACGGCACAGCCCAAACTATGAGCCTTTATTCTGGGTCAGCCTCTAACGGTGTTTATCGCTACGGTCCCAGGAACCTCTCTGTCGGTAGCCACAATTATTACTTCTATTTCGAGAATGGCAAAGGTGGTATAGCCAGACTCCCTGCTTCAGGTAGCTATTCTGGGCCATTGGTTAGTGGCACTGGTGCAGCTACAGCCACTAGAGACCTGCCCACTAGGGTAGAGCCAGGCGCTAACTTCGATGTCACTATTGAAGCTTCAGGCTGCGGCTCCATGGGGCAGGTGAGGGAGACCCTTCCCGCCGGGTTTACCTATGTGAGCTGCCCAGACCCAGATATCGGGGTGGAGGTGAAAGATAGTGAAGTTTGGTTCACGTTTCTTAGCGACGGCGCAACCTTCACCTACATCGTTGCCGCGCCAGTTGCGGAAGACACTTATACCTTCGCCGGGGTAGTGGTCGATGAGAGCCTAAAGGAGTTTCCTGTCGGTGGGGATACTGAGGTAAGGGTGTGGTGGAGCCCTTGGGCATATGATGTAAACGAGGATGGCATTATCCAGAAGGGCGAAGCCATCAAGGCCGTTCAGGACTACTTCAGCGGGAAGATAAGCAAAATGCAGGCAATAGAGGTTGTGATGCTGTACTTCGGATAAATAAGGACTAGTTCCCTGAGTACTTGCGCCAGAGCCTGGTTACCTTAGATTCAAGCTGGGCAAGACTGCCATCATTATAAATTACCTCATCGGCGTATTTTATTTTCTCTTCTGCTTGCATCTGCAGCCTGAGACGAGCCAGAATTTGGGGTTCAGTCATTCCTTTGTCTTGAGTAAGCCTGCGAACTACTATGCTCTCAGGGGCTACCACTAACCAGATTTTGTTTACCAAATTTATCCACCCAGCTTCGATAAGCAAGGTGGCTTCTATCACGACAGCTTTAACCCCCTGATGGCGATAGATTTCAACCCTTTTCTGTGCCAGGCGATACGCCTCAGGATGCACTATCCGGTTAAGCTGAGCTAAGGCATCTGGATTGGAGAAGACTATCCGCCCCAGTTTTTCACGGTCAATTTCATAATCCGATTTGACTATACCTTCACCAAAAGCGGTTACTGTTTCTTGCCATGTTTGGCTATGCGGCCTATAGGCTTCATGCCCTAGTTTATCAGCGTCAATCACAACGGCGCCAAGCTTGGTCAGAATCCCGCACACTGTGCTTTTGCCACTACCTATATTGCCAGTTACTCCGATGACAAGCATCACCTGGATTATATCTCGAAGAGGCTGCAAGGTAAATCCAACCATTTAATACTTTAGATAATGCCTGATATAATGATGATATATGGAAAGAGAGGCGATGCTCTATGAGAAACTCCCCGGTGGCAGGGTGAGGTGCAATGTTTGCCAGTGGAGGTGTGTTATTAACCCAGGCAAGACGGGCATCTGCCGCATGCGCATTAACCGGGACGGTACTCTATATACCATGAATTATGGCGAAGTCTCCTCGGTGGCGGCTGACCATATTGAGAAGAAGCCTCTGTTTCATTTCTTCCCTGGCACCTATGCCCTTTCCCTGGGAACCTGGGGATGTAACTTTCACTGCCAGGATTGCCAAAACTGGGAGATTTCCTGTGTTGATATACCCGCTAGCTCACAGCAATTGCTCCCTGAGAGGGAGATAGCGCTGGCCAGGGAATATCGTTGTGCTGGCATTGCCTGGACCTATAACGAGCCTACAGTGTGGTTTGAATATACTCTGGATTCAGCTAAACTAGCTAAGAGAAATGGTCTATATACCGTTTATGTCACCAATGGCTATATCACAGATGAGGCTCTAGATACTATCGGTCCTTATCTTGACGCCTGGCGAGTTGATATCAAAGGCTTTAGTGACGGGTTTTATCGTCAGCTAGCCAAAATCTCTCAATGGCGAGGCATACTTGATGTAGCCAAGCGAGCCAAAGAGAAATGGAATATGTGGGTTGAGGTGGTAACCAATATCATCCCCACAATGAATGACGATCCAGAGCAGCTTGAAGGCATTGCTACCTGGATTCGAGATAACTTAGGCGAGCTTACTCCCTGGCATGTAACTCGGTTCTACCCCATGTATAATTTAACACACCTGCCACCTACGCCGGTATCTACCCTGGAGAAGGCCTACCAAATTGGCAAGAGAGTGGGGTTGAAGTTTGTTTATTTGGGTAACGTGCCGGGGCATGAGCATGAAAACACCGTGTGTTATTCCTGCGGCGAGTTGAATGTTCGCAGGGTTGGCTACAATACCGAAGTG
>CAZQDF010000111.1:0-5870 GCA_964592065.1 uncultured Dehalococcoidales bacterium
TGGGTTAGCAGGAACGAAAGAAGTGGTGGATTTTCTTGCCAAGGAAATTTCTCCCCATACATATGTCAACATCATGGACCAATATCACCCCTGTTATAAAGCTTCTCAAGTACCAAGTTTGGCCCGGCGAATATCGCCTGCAGAATTTCAGGAAGCTGCAGAGCTAGCTTATCAAGCGGGGCTTAGCCGGCTTGATAGAGCTCGCTCACTAATCTTAAGATTTCAAAGATGACACAGAAAGTACATCTTTCTGCCAAAGCGTATGGTCGCGTGCAAGGAGTTTACTTTCGTTATTTCGTCCGAGATGTAGCCAAAACATTAGGCTTGAAAGGTTACGCCCGCAACTTACCCAGCGGTGATGCTGTGGAAGTTCAAGCTGAGGGGGAGAAACAACAATTGGAAAAGTTAGCGGAGCAGCTTAAAACAGGCCCTCCGGGAGCACAGGTCAGGAAAATAGAGACAACTTGGGCAGATTATTCAGGACAGTTTAGCAATTTTGATATACGGTATTAAATGACGCCATATATCGGTGTTAACCCACAACTTTGCACGGGATGCAGAACCTGCATGCTAGCCTGCTCTTTCGCTTTCTTTAAAATATTTAATCCATCGAGATCCAAAATCATCATAGAGAGAGACGAGGAGGAGGGTACGTTCGACATAAAATTCACCTCTGAGTGCATCCCTTGTGACATATGTGCCAAATATTGCACCTACAATGCCCTAACATATATAGAAAAGGAGTAAAGAAGTAACAAAGCTATGCAGGGATACACAGGAAAGATCTTAACGATTGACTTAAGCAATAGAGAAATTACTCAGAAGGAGACGAGCACCCAGGATTACTTTGAATACATCGGGGGAGGAGGAATGAATACCAGAATTCTACTGGATGAAATGGATCCCTCGATTGACCCACTCAGTGAGGATAATGTGTTATGTTTTGGTTCAGGACCCCTGGTGGGAACAATGGCTCCTACAGCCAATAGAACCGACGTATCGGCAAAATCTCCACTTACTGGATTGCTAGGCATATCAAATAGTGGTTACTCATGGGGGCCTGAGCTCAAATTTTGCGGATACGATCATCTGGTTATCAAAGGCAAATCCGAAACTCCCGTGTATATCTTCGTTAATAACGGCAAAGTCAACGTCTTGAGCGCTAATCATATCTGGGGCAAAGGCAGCTGGGATACAATAAGAACCCTGAAGGATGAATTCAAGAGTGAGGAATTATCGGTCGCCTGTATTGGTGTAGGAGGAGAAAGGCTGGTGAAATTTGCCAGCATTGAGAATGGCTTGTATGGTGCCTGGGGAAGGACAGGATTGGGAGCGGTAATGGGCTCCAAGAATTTAAAAGCTATTGCTTTGAGAGGACACAAGGATGTAACTGTGGCTGACCCCGAAGGCTTTCAGAAGTCTGTAGATGAGATGAGAACAAGGATAATGAATCACCCTACTTATAACCCCTGGAGGCAATTCGGCTCTATGCTGGCCGTTGATATCTATTACACTTTAGGAGCAGTAACTGGATACAATCAAAATGAAGAGGTAGGCGAAAGCTTCATCAAAACCATGGGAAGAGAAAACTTACTAAAACATAAGAAGAAAAGCATAGGCTGTACCGCCTGCCCTATTGCCTGCGCTAACTGGGTCGAAATTGATGAAGGTCCTTACAAGAGCCTGAAGCTGAAAGGTATTGAAATTACACCCACGATGGACTTTGGAGCTAGGTGCGGCATAAGGAATCTCGCTGCGATAGCAAAAGCTACCGAACTTTTCCAGAAATACGGAGTTGATTGCTCTACTTCCGCTGCTTCTATTGCTTTGGCTATCGAACTGTTTCAAAAAGGCATAATAACTAAAGCGGATTCAGATGGCCTCGAATTGAACTGGGGTGATGAACTGCTTATCTTCGAGCTTCTGAGGAAGATAGCTTATCGAGAAGGCTTTGGTGATCTCCTTGCTGACGGGCCAGTGGAAATGGCTAAGAGGATAGGAAAGGGTTCTGAACAATATTTGCCTCAGACCAGGGGATTAGAGACAAATACCCGGGATCCGAGGAGTAGGTGGGATGTATGGTCTTTCGGATACTTGATAAACGCAAGGGGAGGAGACCACCTGAGGATACAGTCCCCTGCAGAAAATCTCCGGCAGTCAGCTCCCGAGGGAGAGTATTTCTATGAACTCAGCCCACCAGAAAAGGTAGTAGCTAAAATGGACATTTTCGACGATTGGAAACAAAGAATATTTGACTTTGAAAGGAATACTGTCAATATCCCTTACATGGCAGCTTGGTCACAGGACATGATGAATGTCGTCAACTCTATAGGGATATGCATAAGGCCACCAATCCTCTATTCCCTAGGACCAACTATCTATTCAGAAGTTTTAACTGCTCTCACAGGCATTGAATTCTTGCCTGAGGATATTAGAAAAGCTGGCGAGAGGATAAGCAACATTCAGAGAATTTTTAACTTCAAAGCCGGTGAAACGAGAGAGGACATAAAATATGGCCCAAAATTCTATAATATGCCCATTAAAGGCAGGAAACTGGATAAGGACAAAATAGACAAGGTATTGGACAAATACTTCGAAGTAAGGAACTGGGATCCCAAAACGTCTTTTCCCACGGAAGAGAAATTAACGGAATTGAATTTAGATAAACCAGCATGGAGTAGACTTGGTTAATTGTATTAATTCCTCTTGAGATATTTTCTTAATCCTCAAGTTGGCTTCTGCCCTCATCAATTAGTTTTAAATGCTCAGAATCAATTCCGGCTATTTGAGAAGCTGTACGGTCAATTTCATGAGGTTCGTCAATCAGGATTTTCCCATATTCCTCCACCTTTCCCTTCGTTGGATCATCGATATAGTAGAACTTATAACGAGCCTCGATAATACCCATATCAAAGGGCAGGGTAAAGTAGAGATCAGCGAGTACCCTTTCTATCCCCAACTCGTATAGACTTTCCCAATCTCCCCAATTGCCTTTCTGATATTTGCTTACAGGCAATAAACTTAGGAGGTTTGCCACACTGAAACGACCAGCATTCCCACAGACTTTAAAAGGGGTTACGCTAATCAAGAAGTCACTGCGCAGCACTACATTAGGCACCCAGAAAGTAGGCAGGGCAAAGGGCTCAGACAAGGGATTCTCCACTTCCACAAAGATGGAATCTCTAATATCAAGCATAAGCACATGATGAAAATTATACCCCAATGCTCGGTATACAGGATAAATTGATTCTCCATTAGGAGTTCCATCAGCAATAAGGATATCAGCATCAGTGACTTTTCTGATACCTTCAACTATGGTGCTTAGTATTTCCGGGCTTGTAGTTACAGGATATGGTAAGGGGTAGCCAGCGCAGGGTTTAATTAAAACACGCCTTGCCCAGGAAAGCTGTGGAGGAGGCTTAAAAACAAAATCAGAGGCGTTAACAATCATCTTTTCTCTCTTATAAATTTATTACCGGTGTACCCAAATTCTCCTAATTACAAAGCTGGCTTTAAGACTAGGATTTCGCTGGCAGGTGGGAGCTTCTCCAATGCGAACTCCGCTTCGCTGGAATCAGCTTTTCTTACGGTTTCCTTGCCTTTAAGGAAATCTTCAACGCCAGCTATAGGATAGGCGCACTTGGGCGTCTTAAAATGCATCGGAATAATTACCTTTGGGCTTAACTGTTCGCATACCTGGCTAGCCTCAGCAGCGTCAATGGTGTAAAAGCCGCCCACGGGGACGAACAATATATCAATAGCGCCAATTTTCTCGAGCTGAACTTTGTCAAGCAAATGCCCCAGATCGCCTGAATGGCAGAGTCTTATGTCATCCACAGTGAAGCAAAAGACGGTATTAGGCCCTCTTTCCCTGCCCTGAGAGTTATCGTGGTAGGTAGCAACGCCTTTAAATTGAATTCCCTTGGCAATTCTTGTGCCACTTCCTTTAACCACTTCAGGTTTCCCGTGTACTGCAGAAACATTATTATGGTCGCCATGCTCATGGCTTACCAAGACGATATCAGCAACCTCCCCAATGGGAGAATAACTTATGCCTTCACCAACAGCATAAGGGTCAGTGATTACCTTCACACCATCCCTGGACACAATCAAAAAGCAAGAATGACCAAGCCACTTTATAATCACGTGACCTCCTCCTTTTTTACCTCTGGCAAAAATTTAAGCCTGAAATTCTTTGACTTCACCCGTTTGTAAATTTCGCTCACGCAACTAGCGATAAAGCCAGCTCTACCAGGGTTCTGACTCCAACCCCAGTGGCTCCTTTCACGATATAGCCGCTCTCTTTGCTGCTAGATGCAGTGCCAGCTATATCGAGATGAACCCAAGGAGTATCACCAACAAATTCTGCCAGGAAAAGGGCAGCGGTAATAGCCCCCCCATATCTATCACCCGTATTTTTAATATCAGCGATCTCGCTTTTAATCTGTTCCTTGTATTCTTCAGGCACAGGCATTTGCCACAACCTCTCCCCTGTTTTAGCAGCAGCTCTGAAAACTTTGTCTATTAGCTGTTGATTATTGCTAAAAACACCGCTATAACCAGTGCCTAGAGCAACACGACATGCTCCGGTAAGAGTAGCCACATCCACTAATGGGGACAAATTTTGTTTTACAGCGTAACTCAGGGCATCGGCCAAAATAAGCCTTCCTTCAGCATCGGTATTTATTACTTCTATAGTCTTACCATTCATCGCCTTCAATATATCTCCCGGCTTTAGTGCGGTGCCACTGGGTAAATTCTCCGTAGCCGGAACAATAACAGTAACGTTAACCTTAGGTTTCAACTGAGCGATAGCTTTAAGTGCTGCTATGGTCGCGGCACCACCTGCCATGTCGTCTTTCATCTCCTCCATGTGCTCTGATGGCTTAATAGAAATCCCCCCAGAATCAAAGGTTACGCCCTTGCCAATGAAGCCGATAACAGAGTTAGACTGCTCATCTCCTTTGTAACTGAGAGTTATTAACTTCGGTGGTTCATTGCTACCTTTCGCCACCCCCAGGAGCCCCCCCATACCCATCGCCTCCATGTCCTCTGAATCAAAGACTTTGAATTCCAAAGCGTATTTGCCAGCTATTTCCTTGGCCACTTCAGACATCCGCGTAGGCGTCATGCAATTGGACGGTTCATTAACCATATCGCGAGCTAGAGCAGTAGCCTCCGCCATTACTTTCCCTTTACTGACACCGCGCTCCAGAGCCGGAATTTTACTTCCATCCTCTTCCACTATCAACATTTCCTCAATGTCCTTATATCCTGGCTTCTTATACTGGTTAAAGCTATAAAGCCCAAGAAGGCTACCCTCTGCTATTGCCCCAACCAAAACCTCAGGCTCAATCTCATCTCCAGCACCATAAAGTATTGTAGCTACCTTATGACAATTCAACTTCCGTAAGGAGCGACAAATCTCTCCTGCAGCTCCACGGATTTTATCCACAGTAAACTCTTGGCGTTTGCCTAAGCCAGCGACAGCTACTATCCTCGCTGGCAGCTTACCAAGGGTATGAACAACACCAACCTCTCCAAATTTACCCTTAATTTCGCCTCTGCTGATAAGATGACTGATAGTCCCATCTAAAGCTTTATCTATCGCGGCAGTGACGCCGCTAAGCTGTTCCTCACCTTCAAAAATATTCACTACAACAGCATCAGCTTCGATTTTTGTCATGTCGCCAGCTATAACTTTGATTTCCAAAACCCCTCCAAATACACAAATGTTCTAAAACTTATATTCTACTCCATCCAGGTCGAGAATTGAAGAGGTAGTCTCTTCCATTGTCAAGACTCGTTAGAAATATCCTCCACTTTGACTCATTAGAAATGACCTCTAGTGACCTCATACAGGTAATGCC
>CAZQDF010000112.1:0-5814 GCA_964592065.1 uncultured Dehalococcoidales bacterium
GGGCCGACTTCACCCGTGACCACAAACTTGTGGGATTGTAATGCTTCACTAAGCTTGCTCATGCCTCCCCTTTTGCTTCCTTTTCCGATTTTACTGCCGAATTGGCGGCCTGGCAATAGGGCTCTAAATCACAGTCCCAACCCTTCTATCACTTTCTTTGTCCCCTTCAGTTCCTCCATAAGGTCAACAGGTTCAACCTCTAGCTTGCGTGGCCTTACCGCTTTGCTCCAATGGTGTGGCTCCACTATCCCCAGAAGTTTATCAACCTCATTAAGTTCCTCTGCTCTTCTATAAATCATAGCCCAGGCACAGTCGCGCGTAGGGTCTACTTCGCACTTGCCATCTTCAGTCGTTCCCCCACACGGCCCATTGAGCAATCCCTTAGGGCACTGCACAAAGGGACAAATACCAAAAGTCTTTCCAAGCTCGCATTCCCCGCATGCCTGGCACTCTTCCTTAAACTCAGCAGGGCCACCGCTAGAAAATCCGAGGGCATCATTTGATGGATAGATAGGCTTTACTATCCCCATTTTCTCCTCCAAATATCCCCGAACTGCTTGTAAGCCATCGCCACAACTCTGCATTACCATGGCATCGCACTCTTCTATCGCTTCCTTGTGTTCTCTCAAAAACATTGAAGACATAGGGAGATAGCAGGTAAAGACTGCGAAGGGCAATCTAATTTTGTCTATGACCTCCTTTCCCTCTTTCGCTAACTTCTCTGCCATTTCATCTACTTCTCTTACACCTCCCGTATGAAAAACTGTAGCGCATCCTCCACAGCCCATAAGGACTATTTTCTTTTTACCCTCGAGATATCCCAAGATCTCTTCAAAAGGTTTTTGCACTTGCGCATTCATTAAATCTGCCTCCTAACCTTTTACAAAAGTAAACCCTTGGCTATTTTCTAGCTCGACTTGACCTTAAATCTCCATCCCTAATTTTGTATCCCGCCTTCGTTAGAATCCTTTTTACACAGATGGCAGCGGGGGAATCCTGGGGCAAATCAAGAAGAGATCTCCCTTCCAGATTATATTGCCTTACATTAGAATCGTAGTCTATTTTCCCTAAATAAGCTTCTCCTGTGCTTCGTAAATACTCTTCCGCTTCCTCGGTAAATCTGTAGTTCCCTATCAGGTAGAGATGATTGTAGCTAACCCTCACTTCCCTGATAATATCTCTGACCCTTTCTATATGTTTTGTGGATTTCTCGGAGGGGTCTAGAATTACAAATAGGTCATCTATGTCCACCACCACCTTGCGATTGAAATGCTCCAACCCCGCAGGGGAGTCTACCATTAGCACTTCATAATCTTCAACTAGACTGGGAATGAAGTCTTTGAGTACTGCGTCTGGAGCACAATAACAACCCACAGTAAACTTTGTTCCCAAGGCGATAAGATCAAATTCTCTTCCCTTGTACAAGACGGATTGCAGTACATCGGATAGGACATTGTAGCCTGTGAGACCAACTCCTTTGTTTTCTTCTATCGCGTCGTAAAGTGCGCCTGAAATGGTCTTTTTCCCTTTTCCTTCCAAATTTATTCCAACCATGTCAGCTAGGCTCTCATCTGGATCGAGGTCTATCAGCAGCTTTGGGGGATCCAAATATTTACTGGCCAAAGCCACAAAGGTCGATTTACCTGCTCCTCCCCTTCCTGTGGAAACAAGTACTTTACCCATATTGCTATCTTTCTCTACTGGGCTCTTTCCCTTTGATTGCCCCGATACTGCCATCGCTTGTTATGTAAACTATCTCCCTAGCACATCGGGGACACATTAATTTGCTATCTTTTGTCCTCCATAATGAAACATTACGCTGACAAAAAGGGCACCAATATAGTCGCTTGTCTCTCATTTTTCCGCCTCCATAGGGCACAACTCAACACATGTACCACAATGCCGGCAAAACTCTGGAATGGGGGTAAAGCAAATCTTATCGCTTTTCTTGCTTCCAAAGTCCATTAAGGCATTCAAGAACAGCAGCACAAATCTCTCTCTGTCACATCTCTCTGGGTGGTGGCACTTCTCATAATATACCGTTACCGTTAGTTTTGGCTACAGCATCTTCATTCATTCCTGCTTGTTCTCCACTCTACCTAATCCGATAGCCTGCCTTTGCCAAAATCCTTTTTATAGACAAAGAAGCAGGCGAATCCTCGGGCAACCCCAGAAGAGACTTGCCCTCCAAGTTGTATTGCTCCAAATGAGCATCGTAGTCTATTTTGCCCAGATAGATTTCACCCTTACTCTGCAAGTACTTCTCTGCCTCTTCATTACACTCGTAGTTTGCCACCAGGTAAAAGTGACTGTACCTAATTCCCACTTGCTTAATAATCTCTTTGATCCTCGATATATGCTTCAAGGATTTATCGGAGGGGTCGCATACAACGAAAAGGTCACTTATGTCTGATACTATATTCCGATTCAAATGTTCCACTCCTGCTGGAGAGTCTACTACCATGCTGGCATAATTCTTAGCTAGCTTGGGAATTGTTTTCCTAAGTATCTCGTCTGGCGCGCAAAGACAGCCTTCGGTGAGCTTTGTTCCCAGAGTAATGAGGTCCATTTTCCTTCCTTCGTATAAACAATCACTCCATAGCAAAGATTCCATCAGATCGTGTGTTGTAATCGTGGGGCTTATGTTGCTTTTTCTTTTTTCAATGACGTCGTAAAGCGCTTCGCAAACAGTCCTTTTCCCTTCCTTATGGAAATCAAATCCAAGCATATCCGCAAGACTAAGATCGGGATCAAGGTCAATAAGTAATGTTGGAGCTTCCAGGTATTTGCTAATCAAAGCAGCAAAAGTTGATTTCCCTGCTCCTCCTCTTCCAGTAGAAACAACTTTCCTAGCCATTATGCCACCTGTTGTGCTATGCCTCGTTCTTTAGCTGCTAGATCTTCTGGAGGAAGTTGGGTAATAGGTGATAGCTTTATCACTGCATTATACTCAGGGGGACAGACATCCATGCAAGTGCCGCAATTAACACATTTCTCTTGATCGATAACCTTTATCTCCCCTTTTTCGCCTTTAACAGCCTCGGTGGGGCAAGTAAGCACGCAATGCTCACAGCTTCTTTCACACTTATCAGGAAGGATATAATAGGCGGTGAGTTCAGGGCAAACCTTCGCTGGGCAGCGCTTCTCCAGGATATGAGCTTCATATTCACCTCGGAAGTACTTCATGGTAGTAAGAACAGGGTTTGGGGCTGTTCCTCCCAAGGCGCAAAGCGACCCTGCTTTTACATCTTCGGCTAGCTCAATAAGGAGGTCGAGGTCTTTAGCTTCAGCCTTGCCCACTGTAATATCTTCTAGGATATGAAGCATCTGCAATGTTCCTAGTCGGCATGGGGTACACTTGCCACAGGACTCCTTTGTGGTAAAATCAAGGAAGAAGCGAGCAACATCAACCATGCAGTTATCCTCATCCATGGCAATCATGCCTCCTGAGCCCAACATCGAACCAGCTTCCCTGAGAGAGTCATAGTCAAGAGGCGTGTCAAGCAAGCTCTCAGGGAGACAGCCTCCTGAGGGACCCCCTATCTGTACCGCTTTAAATGACTTACCTTTAGGAATCCCGCCAGCAATGTCATAAAGGAGCTCACGCAGTGTTTTGCCCATAGGCACTTCGGCAAGTCCAGCGTTGTTAACCTTGCCTGCCAGAGTGAACACTGCCGTCCCTTTGCTTCCCTCAGTCCCGATGGAGGAAAACCAATCTGCACCTCGCTCGATTATCAACGGGATATTGGCAAAAGTTTTCACATTATTTAGCAGGGTGGGTTTGCCCCACAACCCAGCTTGAGCAGGATAAGGCGGCCTTGGCCTAGGCGTGCTCATCTCTCCTTCCACAGCCGCCATCAGTGCCGTCTCCTCACCGGAGACGAAAGCACCAGCCCCCATAGCTAGCTCTATATGAAAACTGAAACCGCTCCCAAAGATATTATCCCCTAAAAGACCTAGTTCCTCTGCTTGCTTCAAGGCGATCTCCAAGCGTTCGATGGCTAAAGGATATTCAGCACGCACATAAATATAGCCTTGCCTGGCACTTACAGCGTAACCACCAATGATCATCCCCTCTATAACTTGCTGAGGGTCACTTTCCAAAACAACTCGGTCCATAAATGCGCCTGGGTCCCCTTCATCAGCATTACATACCACATACTTCGGCTCCCCTTCAGCCTTGTGGCAAAACTCCCACTTCTGCCCAGTGGGAAATCCAGCTCCACCTCGCCCACGCAACCCTGAATTCTTTACCTTCTCAATTATCTCCTCAGGTTGCATCTTCAGCGCCTTTCCCAAGCTACTATATCCACCATTGGCGATGTAATGATTTATATTTGCCGGGTCGATGTAGCCACAACGGTGCAATACAAGGCGAAGCTCGTGTTCAAATCTGGAAAGTTCCGGGATATAAGGAGCTTCCTCCTCTCCCCCTTCCAAAGTGCCCAAGGCAAGCTCAAGGCAAGGATCATCGCCCATAATGTAGCCTTCTATAAGGCGGGGGACAAGCTCCGGGGTTACGTTATGGTACACTACACGGAAGGAATCAGGTTTTGATATAGTAACTAAGGGCTCGGCATAACACAGCCCCATACAGCCAACCTGAATAATTTTAGCATCGACATTCTGCCGTGACAGCTCTTTTTCCAAAGCTTCAAGAGTAGCTAAGGCACCAGCTGCTTTACCACAAGTGGCTGTGCCAATGAGGATATAAGTGTTATTTTGCAGAGTTTCCCATTCGGATTTTGCTTGGTTCTGGATTTTCTGAAACGTCATTCACTATGCTTTCCTAGTGCTCTCCAGCTTGCTCTTCGCTTGAGCTCTCTTCTTGGAATTCTTGCTTGTAAGGTATTAAATCTTCCTCCACTTTGAAAGGCGTCATTTTAGGATGAATCTCATCTCCTATTATCATTACCGGAGCCAGCATGCAGCAACCAACACAAGCAACTCGCTCTAAACTGAATCCCCCATCCTCGCTAGTTTCTCCTACCTTGATGCCAAGCTCCCTTTCTAAAGCTTCCAGGATAAGCTTGCCCCTTGCTAAATGACACGCAGTACCCATGCAAACTCTGGCATGGTGCTTTCCCAAGGGAACGAAACGAAATTGGTTATAGAAGGTGGCGACTCCATAGACCTCAACTTCAGGAATGGCCAAGAAACTAGCAATCTCTCGCATCGCTTCCGTGGCAAGATATCCCAGTTTCGCCTGAACTTCCTGTAATAAAGGAACTAAATTTTTCCTTTCCTTACTGTATGAGGACAAAGTCTCAATTAACTGCTCTGTCTCCTTTGTACCTATCAACTTTTATTCCCTTAAGCTCTTAGCAACATCTGGAAGGAATTTTCCCAATGCAGTTATTTCTTTGGGACCAACTATAATCTCCCATTCAAGATTCAAAGCATCTTCAAGGGCACCCTTAATTCTGGCTACCTTGCCTGGGATAATTAGCTTTCTGTGTTTTACGCGGTCTGCGATTCCACTTTTCTTAATAAATTCCCCTACAGATTCGCCGTCAAACTTGCCTGCTGCCCAAGCTGTAAGGACACCGAGCCCTTCCGCATCCTTTACACAAACATAGCCAGGAATTTTAGTAGCCTCGACAGCAGATGACACTAAGAAATAAGTCAGGGCCCAGTTTGAGGTGACAAGAACAGGGGAATATTCATCAGGTTCCAATACCTCATAGTATTTCTCGTCCACCCCCATGGGGAAGCGAGGATCGGTATAAATATTAAGCCTTTGAATTAAGGTGGGAAGCAAGGAGTATTGGTCGAAATCGGAGAATATAATTATGCTAGTGAACTTGTTTATAA
>CAZQDF010000113.1:0-5799 GCA_964592065.1 uncultured Dehalococcoidales bacterium
ACTAAAACGAGCGCTTCCTCTTTTTCGGGCTTTCTTTCTTGGTGGCTAAGGATAGCTAAGGGCTGGACTCGAGCTAGATTCTTTATGATTTCTGTTTGGGGAATGAGCTTGGCCAGAAGTTCATCAGCGTAAATGTATGCTTCAACCCACCTGTCTGCTCTTACTTTGTGCTGGGCACGAGCATTGCGGATAGAGCGGATGATTTCTATTGTGGAATCCATCACCCGCTCCGCTTCTAAGTCGATGGCTTTATTATCAGCCACAGGATAAGGAGCGATCATTATAGAATCTGGCATCCTCATGTTGTCATTGCGAGCAGAGCGAAGCAATCTCGTCCTTAAGGTTTGCCAAAGCTCCTCCGTAATAAATGGCATAAAGGGGTGCAGAAGGCGTAGTGATTTTTCTAGGGTATTGACTAGCAAAGGTAAAGGCGAAGGCGTTGATTGATTGCGAAGCCGCATCTTAGCAATTTCAATATACCAGTCACAGAACTTTGACCAAAGAAATTCGTAAATCCGCTGAGCTGCCTCGCCGAATTGGAACTCTCCCATCAGTTGGGTGACGTCGCTAACGAGACGATTCAGTTGGCTATCAATCCAGCGATCTTCCATCCGGAGTTTACCCTGAGCGAGATTCGTCGGTCCCTTCGCTCCGCTTACAATGACATCAACTGGCAGGGCTTGTCTTTTCAGCGCTTCGGCATCCACACTCTGGAGGATAAATCTAGAGGCATTCCATATTTTATTGACGAAATTGCGGCTGGACTCTAGCTTCCCTTCGCCGAGATTTATATCATTCCCAGGCGAGCTTCCAGCGGTCAATGCAAGTCGAAGGGCATCTACACCGTATTTGGATATTGCTTCAAGTGGATTGATAACATTCCCCCGTAGCTTGCTCATTTTTTCCCCACTCTCGTCTCGAATTAATCCGTTAAGATAAACACTGCGGAAGGGTATTTTGCCAGTATCTTCCAGCCCCATCATAATCATCCTGGCAACCCAAAAGAAAATAATATCATAGCCAGTTCCCATCACTGAGGTGGGGTAGAAGTAGCTGAGATCATCAGTATCATCTGGCCAGCCCAAAGTGGAATGTGTCCATAGTGCTGAGCTAAACCAGGTATCAAGGACGTCAGGGTCTTGAACCATTTGCTCTGAACCACAATGAATACAAGCCGCAGGTTCATCTGTAGAGACAGTCAATCTACCACAGGCTTGGCAATACCACACTGGAATACGATGTCCCCACCATAGCTGTCGGCTAATACACCAATCTTTAATGTTTTCCATCCAATCGAAATATACTTTGGTGAAGCGCTCTGGAATTATAGTGATGTTATAGTCTTTAACGGCTTTAATAGCTGCTTCAGCTAAGGGTTGTGTGCGAATAAACCATTGAAGGCTAATAGCAGGCTCAATCATCGTTTGGCAGCGGTTACAATGTCCCACAGAATGAAGATATGGTTCGATTTTCTCCAGTAAATCTCTATCTCTCAGGTCAGCTAACACCTTGTCTCGACAGGCAAATCTTTCTAATCTCTGATATGGCCCGGTATTTTCATTCATAGTAGCATCGGGATTCATAATATTTACCAGTGGCAGATTATGACGCTCTGCTACCTCGAAATCCGTGGGGTCATGAGCAGGAGTTATCTTTAATGCTCCAGTACCAAAGGAGACATCAACGGCCTCATCAGCAATTATGGAGATTTTCTTGTTTATAATGGGGAGGATTACCTGTTTACCCACCAAATTCTTATAGCGTGGATCTTGTGGATTTACCGCTACAGCAGTATCACCAAAAAAGGTTTCCGGACGGGTAGTAGCTACAGTGACAAAGCCCTCTTCATCAACCAAGGGATAGCGGATGTAGTAAAGGCTTCCCGCAACATCCTTATGTTCAACTTCAAGATCAGAAAGGGCAGTTTGGCAGCGTGGACACCAGTTTATTATGCGTTCCCCCCGATAGATTAGTCCTTTGTTATATAAGCGGACGAAGGCAGTGCGAACTGCTCTACTCGGACCTACATCTAAAGTAAACTTTTCCCGTGTCCAATCGCAGGAAGCTCCTAACACCTGGTGCTGCTGGTTGATTACTCCTCGACTTTTCTTTACCCACTCCCAAGTCGCATTCAGGAATTCCTCTCTACCTATGTCATTTTTGCTTAATCCTCGTTTAGCCAGCCCTTGTTCCACGACCACCTGTGTGGCAATTCCAGCATGGTCAGTTCCAGGCAGCCATAAGGTAGGTTCACCTTTCATTCGATGCCACCTGGTCATAATGTCCTCTAACGTAGTTGTTAGCGCATGCCCTAAATGTAGCTCGCCAGTGACATTAGGCGGTGGCATGATAATAACGAAGGGTTTCTTGTTAAGGTCTATTTTAGGAGTAAAGTAGCCTTGCTCAAGCCAGAACTTGTACCATTTCTTCTCTATCTGACCTGGCTCATAGGCTTTAGGTATTTCAGACATTCCTAATGCCTCTCCATGTTAGGGTTTCGGGATTCCCAGGTCTTGGCAAATCTTCTTTGCCAAAAAGTCGTTGACTTTTCGATGGCGAGGCACGGTAGAGGTTCTGTTATTAGCTGGATTATAAAATACACTGTGCTTGCTACCTTCCCGAAGTGGTTGGCATCCCTGGGCATAAAGATGCCGCAGCAAGTCCCTTCGTTTCATTTAGTGTGCTCACATCTCTATTATGATGGGCTCTTTGGTGACCAAGGTGTCTGTTTGGCTTTTCCTTACTAAGTCTCTATTGGCTTCGATAATCAAGCACAGAGCTTCCTTAAGGTTTTCCCTCACCTCCTTCAAAGTTTTCCCCTGCGTGTTTACGCCTGGAAGCTCCTCCACATAACCGATATACCACTTGCCCTTTTTCTCAATAACGCTGGTGAATTCCCGTTGCATTTCCTCTCCTTATTTCAAACTATTTTAAGGCGGTAGCGTTTCATTGGTTCGATGACTTCAAAGATAACCTTATCGCCTACTTTTATGGTTGGATGTTGCCTATACCACTTTACTAGATTTGGCTGGATGTACTTTCCTCCATCTGGATCACCAACTTGAGTATCCGCTCGGCCTGAGGTGACATAAGTTTCAATTTCGCCGATATCTGTTTCTAGTTTAAACGGAACTTTAAAACCTGGGAAGAACCGTCGACCACCCCTGGGGATATCAAAGAGGTGAAATTTTAGGAATGTAGGATTTCTCACAGCGATTTCTAGTTGCTTGGGCGGATGTGGACCAGATTTGCCTCCTTCTGGGGGCGGAGGAATAACACGGTACAATGGCTCGAACAGATGCGCATGCACGCCTAAACCGACGCCTTCTCTCGCAAAAGTTTGCAACTCGACTACCTTGATTTGGGAATGGGCAAGTGCACTGATGGCTTCATCTAATTGCTCTGTATGCTTTTCTATAATGATTGTTACCACTGGTAGCCTTGAGACGAGATCTGCAAGGAATTTATAGGTTTCGGTTGTCCCGATTGCCTTCTTTAACTCAAGTCTACGAAACTCGTCGCTATCTATTTCGTTATACAGAGCATCAGCTATCTCTTTCTGGGTCGAAGTATTTCTTATGCCGCTAATGAACTTGCTGATTTGGGGAACTATGTGCTCATATAAAGGATGAGACGACAACTCTGCTTCAACAATGTGCCAGTGCGGTTGCTCTCCAGGAACAATAACATATCCATCAGGTATGGAGCCGATTCCTGCCCTTGTTCGCAGTTTGTGTTTTTCGAGATAAATAGACTGGTTACCGAAAATATCCTTGGAATGCTCCTTGACCACCTGCTCAAACTCATCTTCACTTGCGGGTGTCCATTCCTCATACTTCACGCCATCTATTAGCAGCATACTAGCCTCTACTCCCCGCCTCTATTTGCTTGATGTTGAGCTCAGGCATAGGATAATGCCTTAAATTATCAGTGATAAGTATCAGATTATTGGAAATAGTTACGGCGGCGATTATAACATCGGAAAGAGAAAAGGTAATCCCCTTCCCAGCATATTCCCTTTTATATTCCCCTGCTAGTCCAGCTAAGTTTCTGGTCACCTCATAATACTCAAGGCTGTCTAAGAATCTCTTGGTAACCTGTCTCTCATTCTCCCTCATTCCAGCATAAATTTCAGTGATATTGATTGCGCAGCAGCCAACTACTGAGCCCTCAGAGGCTATCTCGGCTAAAAAGTCAACTGTTTCCTTTCTCCCGCGGAGACAATCAATGATTACCGTGGTGTCTAATAGATAATTAGCCACAATTCACCGTGAAAATTCCCTAAATCTTCTATTTTCCATCTCCCGCTGGTCTCTCACCCATTGGTAAGCTCCCTTTTCCTTGAACTCAGGATGATTCTCATCTTTCCAAGAACCTGCTGCCTCCCGCAATGCTTCAAGGAACTGGATTTTTTTTAATTCCTTTCTTGTTGCTTCCACCACAAACTTGCTTCTTCCCCTTTTGCCTACCAGTTTATCTATCGCTTGGAGAAGGTCTTCGGGGAAAATTAAATGTGCTTTATTTTTAGTAACCATATTGACCCTAAAATTAGACTTTATTTAGTTCCATAATTAGTGTAACATAATGATGAATCTTGTCAAGGAAGGCTTAACGCCCACTCAGGAGTTCTGCTACTTTATCTAAAATCTTGTCAGCTACTTCTCGTTTAGGAAGTAAAGGCAAGCTATCAACCTTGCCCTCTGGATCAATTATCGCTACCCGGTCGTCGTCAACACCAAAGCCACTGTCGGCAGCTGTGATGTCATTAGCCACAATAAGGTCAAGCTCCTTTTGCTGTAGCTTTTGCCTGGCGTTTTCCACCAGGTTGCTGCTTTCGGCAGCAAAGCCTACTTTGATGAAATCTCCCTTGACACTGGCTAGAATGTCCGGAGTGAGCTCTAGCTCTAATGTTAACCCAGCACCTCTCTTTTTTATCTTATCTGTGGCTGTGCTCGCCGGGCGATAGTCAGCTACGGCTGCTGCCATAATTAGAGCATCGGCTTGAGAAACCACGTTTGTCACTGCTTCGTACATCTCCTGGGCAGTATTGACATTTACTATATCAACTCCCATAGGTTCAATAAGCGAGGTA
Organism: uncultured Dehalococcoidales bacterium; assembly: GCA_964592065.1. Taxonomy (GTDB): domain Bacteria; phylum Chloroflexota; class Dehalococcoidia; order GIF9; family AB-539-J10; genus JAFGBN01. The sequence goes on from CAZQDF010000113.1 coordinate 5,093, forward strand.
GGTGCTGTTATCAATGACACTCTAGCTCCTCTATCACGGGCTGCCTCAGCTAGAGCATAGCCCATCTTGCCTGATGAGCGGTTGCTGATGTAGCGAACCGGGTCAACAGGCTCCCGGGTACCGCCTGCAGTAACCACGATATATTTGCCAGCCAGGTCACCGTCTTTCCCCAATATCTGGCAGATGGCACCTATAACATCATTGATATCGGCAAGTCGTCCTAAACCTTCTCTGCCTGAGGCCAATCTGCCCCAAGCTGGTCCAACAATGGTAAAGTTACGTGCTTTGAGCTTGGATAAGTTATCCTGAGTTGTGGGATTATCATACATATTGGCCTCCATGGCTGGCGCTATAAGCACCGGTGCCTTGGTGGCAAGGACTGTGCAGCATAGCATATCATCAGCAATGCCAGCAGCTAGCTTAGCAATAACATTAGCCGTGATTGGAGCAATAATCACTATATCAGCAGCTTCAGCTAGATGCACATGCTCAATGCTAAATTCAGAAGTCAAGTCAAACATTTCAGTGACCACGCGTCTTCCCGTGATAGCCTGAAAGGTCAATGGAGTTACAAATTCAGTAGCTGCTTCAGTCATAATTACACTGACTATTGCCCCCGCCTGGGTTAACTGACTGGCAATTTCTACTGCTTTATAGGCAGCAATGCTTCCTGTTACTCCTAGAACGATAGTTTTGTTGCTCAGCAT
>CAZQDF010000114.1:0-5778 GCA_964592065.1 uncultured Dehalococcoidales bacterium
TGGAGGGAAAGAACAACAGAATCAAAACTATAAAGAGGATGGCTTATGGCTACCGCAACATGGATAATTTCCGAATGAGGATATTGGCAACTAACCCAGGCTGCGAGGGCACAGTTTCACACTTATTGACGTAGAACCTGTCCCCCAAGGTTAGAGATTAAAGGATTTTGCCCAATTTAATAGGGCCTGAGTTTGCTTGCTTATGTGGCTGAGGTAAGATTATAATAAAATTGTGAGGATTATCCTTTGCACCGGCAAGGGAGGGGTAGGGAAAACTAGTGTAGCCGCAGCTACAGCGCTGAGGGCTAGTGAACTAGGTTACAAAACTATAGTTCTCAGCACGGATGCTGCTCATAGCCTTTCCGATTCCTTTGACATTTCTCTTGATGGCGAGCCCCAACTTATTACTCCCAATTTATGGGGCCAAGAAACGAATATGCCACAGGCTTTGAAAACCTATTGGGATACTATCCAAGGATGGATGGCAGCCTTGTTAGCGTGGCGCGGAGTGGATGAAATTACAGCCGATGAGATGGCTATCTTTCCCGGAATGGAAGAGCTGGCTAATTTACTATATATTACCAATTATAGTGATACCAGAGAGTATGATGCTGTCATTATAGATTGTGCCCCAACCGGTGAGACTTTAAGATTGCTTAGTTTCCCTGAAATGCTGCGATGGTGGATAGATAAGATGTTCCCTGTAGGACAGGCTGCTACTCATATGTTGAGCCCCCTAATCCAGCTTGTCTCAGACATGCCTATGCCCGGTGATGAGGTCTTTAATTCAATAAAGCATTTATCCGGTGAGCTTAATAGAATACGGGAATTGCTTACTGATCCTGAGAAAGCCTCAATACGTCTGGTGGTTAACCCAGAGAAAATGGTGATCAAAGAGGCACAACGCACTTTTACCTACCTTAACCTTTATGGTTATCACACGGACCTTATTATTTGTAATCGCCTTATCCCTGATGAAATTAAAGACCCCTACTTTGCTTATTGGAAGAGGAATCAAAGTGAGTATTATTCTGTAATTGAACAATGCTTTGCCCCCGTGCCTATTTTAGCCTTGCCCCTCTTTGAACAAGAGATAGTGGGGGTACCTATGCTTCGTGCTATGGGAAAGTCTCTTTACGGGGACGATGCCCCCACGAAGTTCTTCTTCCATGGCCAAGTTCAAAGTATTGACCACGAGGATAGCAATTATACCCTTAATTTATCCTTGCCTTTTACTGCTAAGGGCGACATTGGTTTAGTGAAAAGTAATGATGAGCTTATTGTTCAAGTAGGATATTTTAGGCGGAATATCATTTTGCCCAATATTCTCAGAGGTTTGGATATAGTTGGAGCTAAACTTGAAGACGGTAAGTTAAAGATTAGATTCGTTAGAGGACAGGTTAAGTGAGATAGTCCAAGATACTCTTGTATCACCCTGAGTGAAGCGATGGGTCTAAAGATTCTCTGGACTGTTAGTCATGCCCAGAATGGCAGAGAGCAAGGAATTAAAGGGGGGTGTAAAATGGCTGATAAGATTTTTGAGGTTGAGCATAAACCTGGGGAGGAAGTGGTGATACGGATTAGACCGGCGAAATTTCCGGCAGTTCCGCCCCAAGCACGAAGCCATTTTTGGACAGCTCAAAAAGAGGGGTTGTTAACTTTGCGTAGCCTCATAGATGCTGCCATTGAGCAAATGGATAAGGCTGAGAGCTCGAAAGAGAAAAAGAGAGAAAGAGTTAGTGTAGAATGACGAATCAATACGGAACAGATAAAATCCGTAACGTCGTCTTGTTATCCCACCAAGGTGCAGGCAAGACTTCGCTTGCTGAGTCAATGCTCTTTACCTCGGGGGCTATTGGGAGATTGGGCAAGATTGAAGATGGCACCACTACCTCGGACTATGATCCCATTGAGGTAGAACGCCAGATGAGCACCAATCTGTCTTTGCTCGCGCAGGAGTGGAAGGGAACCAAGCTGAACCTCATTGATACTCCGGGCTACGCTGATTTCGTCAGCGAGGTAAAGTCGAGTTTGAGAGTCAGCGAAGGGGCAGTTATTCTGGTTTGCGCTGCCTCAGGTGTGGAGGTGGGCACTGAGCAAATGTGGAACGATGCCGAAGAAATAAATCTGCCTCGTTTAATATTCATTAATAAAATGGACCGAGATAATGCTGATTTCTTTAATACTTTGGAAGGAATTCAAGCTAAGTTGTCAGCAAAATGCTTGCTGGCCCAACTGCCTATAGGTTCGCAAAGTGATTTTCGGGGCATCGTAGACCTAGTAACTATGAAGGCTTATAGTGGCTCTGGTCCGCTGGAAATGGAATTACCTGCGGCGCTTATGGAAGAGGCGAAGTCCTATCGAGAGAAATTGGTGGAGGCTGCTGTGGAAATTGATGATGCACTCATTGGTAAGTACTTGGAGGGCGAGGAGATAAACAATGAGGAAATTATCAGTGCTGTGAAGAAAGCAACCGTCGCAGGTAAACTGGTGCCCGTTCTTGTTGGTTCTGCCCTGCGTGGTATCGGCGTCCAGCCGCTTCTTAATGCCATCTGTGACCATTTACCTTCTCCTGAGGAAAAGGACGCTATTATGGCTACGAATTCAGCAACTGGCAATAAGGAGGAGGTCAAATCTAGTATAGAATTGCCCCTAAGCAGCCTTGTTTTCAAGACCAGCGCTGATCCCTATGTGGGCAAGCTTAGTTATTTTCGGGTTTATTCCGGCATTATTTCCAGCAATTCCCAGGTTTGGAATGCCAATAAGAATAGCATGGAACGTATTGGGCAGCTCTTCACCTTGCTGGGCAAAAATCAACAGCCAGTGCCTCAATTGGCTGCCGGAGACATTGGAGTGGTGGCCAGGTTAAGCCTGACCACCACTGGGGATAGTCTTTGCTCCCGTGAGTACCCTATGATATTCGATGGTATTGAGTTCCCTCAGGCTAATTTCAGCATGGCAATCCAGCCTCAGACAAAAGCCGATTTGGACAAGATGAGCACTGTCTTGCCTAGAATTTGTGAAGAGGATCCTTCGCTTCAAATACACCGGGAACCTGATACCAATGAGTTCATTATTTCTGGAGTTGGTGATAGCCATTTAGAAGTAGTTAAAGAAAGAATGCACCGCAAATTTGGTGTGGAGGTGAAATTAGATCTGCCAAAGATCCCTTATAAAGAGACTATCACTGTGCTAAGCAAGGCGGAATATAAGCACAAAAAGCAGACCGGGGGGCATGGTCAATATGGGCATGTCTGTCTGGAGTTGGAGCCTATGCCCCGAGGAGCTGGATTTGAGTTTGCTAAGAGGATTGTTGGTGGGGCAGTGCCTCAGAACTACATTCCCTCCGTGGAAAAGGGAATCAACGAGGCAAAGCAGGAAGGGGTTTTAGCTGGATACCCTGCAATTGACATAAAAGTAACCTTCTATGATGGCAGCTTCCATCCCGTAGATTCCTCGGATATCGCCTTTAAAATTGCTGGATCTCATGCTTTAAGAAAGGGATTATCCCAGGGACAACCGGTACTGCTTGAGCCCATAATGAATGTTACCATAACTGTGCCTGAGGCATATACCGGGGATATTACCAGTGACCTTAACACTAGAAGGGGGCGCGTACTTGGGTTGATCCCCGAGGGTGGCAATAACATAGTTGAAGCTCAGGCACCCTATGCAGAGCTGCTTCATTACGCTATAGATTTAAGATCACTGACACAAGGGCGTGGCAACTTTGCCATGGAGTTTGCTCATTATGAAGAGGTGCCAGCTCATATTAGCCAGAAAGTAATTAGTGCTAAGAAAGAGCAAGATAAATAAAAGGACCGCTTAGCTGGCGAGCAGTTCTTTTAGCTTATTAGTAAACGCAGGTACTACCTCCTCATACTTGCCAACCACTCCAAATGCTGCTTCCTTGAATATGTTTGCCTCAGGGTCCTTGTTAATAGCTATGAGGTTCTTGGAACCGGAGCAACCAGCTATGTGCTGGCTGGCACCTGATATAGCTATGGCGATGTAAATATCAGGGGCAACAATTTTGCCCGTGAGTCCGATGTGCATTGCCTCTGACACCCAACCATTGTCAGCAGGCGGGCGTGTGGCGCCTACCCCGCCATGTAGTAAATCAGCCAGCTCCTTTAATGTTGTCTGGAAAGGCTCAGGGCCACCAATGCCTCTACCCCCGCTGACTATTACGGGGGCATCCTCGAGCTTAACGCCAGCTACCTCCTCCTTTACCATCTCCAATGTAGCTGTCCTTACCTTTGACATATCTATTTCAAGCTTGGTGGATATAATCTCTCCTTTTCTTGACTCATCACGCTCCATGGGTGACATTGCTTTTGTCCTAATGGTAACTACCTGAGGCATAAGCTCGCTGGAGAAGATTGCTTGAGCATTGCCTCCATAGGCAGGCCGCGTTTGCAATAGCAACTTTGTTTCCGGATCTATGCTTAAATCAAGGCAATCCGTTGCTAGGCCAACTCCTAGTCTGAAGGCCAGTCGGGGAGCTAGGTCTCTGCCCACAGATGTTTGTCCTATAAGTACAGCTCGAGGTGAAGTATCTTTAACTAGCTTTTCTACAACTTGCATATAGGAATCTGCTTGATATTGTCTGAGTGAAGGGTCCTCAACCTCGTAAACCTTATCTGCCCCGAAAGCAATTACTTCCTTAGAGGCCTCACCAAACATATCACTGGCTAGGAGGCAGGACAAATCTTCCTTCAAGTCGTCAGCAAGCCTCCTACCACATCCTAATAATTCGGTAGTGATAGCAGCTAACTTTCCCTCTGTTAACTCACCATAAACTAGTACACCTTTGTTCTCAGCCATGTGTCGCCCTCTTATCCTTAGAGTATTTTTGCTTGCCTGAGCCTTACAGCCAGGTTAGCGCCAGCTTCCGCCGGAGTCTCTCCTTCGATCATTTCACATTTAGCTTCCTTGACTGGTTGGAAGAGCTTATTTAGCTTTGTTCGCCTTCCAGCAGCGCCAACTTGCGCTGGCTCAAGTCCGATATCACCAGGTTTCCACATTGTAGGTTGTTTTTTAGCCGCTGCCATAATTCCTTTCAAAGCTGCATAGCGAAGCGCCCCCACTTCGCTGGTCACTGTAATCAGGACAGGAAACGCTACCTCAACAACTTCGTAGCCATCAGGGACAACTCGCTCTATCCTTGCTTTTCCATCGGTAACCTCTACTTTCCGAGCCAAGGTTACAGCAGGGATTCCCAAGATCTCAGCAATGCCTAAGCCGACTTGCCCCGCATCCCAGTCAGAGGATTGCCTACCGCAGAAGATAAGGTCATACTCTCCTATTTTCTTTATTGCAGTAGCTAGGGCATAAGCAGTTGACCAGCTATCACCCCCCTCGAAGGCTTCATCTTCTAGGAGAATAAGGTCATCACCCCCCACAGCTAACGTCTTTTTGATTACATCGCGGACTAACTTATTACCCAAGCTAAGCGTTACAATTTTGCCCCCCGTCTTATCCTTGATTTTCAGAGCAGCTTCTAGGGCAAACTCCTCATACTGGCCAATTACGGGCTTTATATCAGGTGGCACAGTCATCCTATTACTCGCTGGGTCGACCTTGAACACAGATGGTGGAGCTTCAGGATCAAGCACTTGTTTACAGCACACAATCATATTGACGCCCGGCATTAACTAACCCCCTTTAACATAAATTCCCAATCGTTGAGGATATAACAAAACCTGTTTCCTGTCAACGGTTTGTACTCGTTGGGTCTACACTGTTTTGTGTGAAAAAAGGTAATTGCAAGCACCC
>CAZQDF010000115.1:0-5754 GCA_964592065.1 uncultured Dehalococcoidales bacterium
CCAATGATGTTGACGTCGCCGTGAATGGAAATGCACTGAGCATAGCTGAAAACGTAGCTGAAAGCCTTGGCGGCAAATTCGTGTTGCTTGATGATGTAAACAGTATAGCTAGAGTGATAGTAGTCGAGAAGGAGCAGCAGTGGCATCTTGACTTTTCTTCGTTTGATGGGGACATCGAATCGGACCTCGCCCGCCGCGATTTCACTATTAATGCCCTAGCTATGGAGCTTGGTCAATTAAATATTATCGCGAGCGCAGAGAATATGAATTCCCGAAAACTCGCGGAATTCTCGGACGAAAAGCAATCTCAACTAAAGCTCATTGACCCGTTTTCTGGGAAAAGGGATTTAGAAAACGGGATGCTGCGAGCGGTAAGCCAGCAGATTTTTCAGGCTGACGCCGTCAGATTACTGCGAGCAGTGAGGTTAGCTGCTGAGCTCGACTTCACCATAGAACCCAACACAGAAAATCTGCTTCGCCATTATTCCCAGTCCATCACCAGGATTCCCGGCGAGAGGATTCGGGAGGAGTTGCTTCGGCTGCTTGCCCTGCCCCGAGCTGCCTACTATATTAGATATCTGGATAAGTTGGGCTTACTTCTATCCCTAATTCCCGAACTAGCAGAGGCTAAGGGGGTGGAGCAACCAACTGTGCACTTCTGGGATGTCTTCGACCATTCTGTGGAAACGGTAGCCGCGATAGAATTTTTAATCAGAGAAAGTGAATGGAGGTATGGCCGTGAAGATATGTTAGCTACTGCCCCGTGGTCAGATACAATAGATGCTCACATATCCCAAGAGATTTCCAGTGGGAGCAGCCGTAAAACTCTGCTTAAGTTAGGCGGGCTGCTCCACGATATTGCCAAACCAAGGACAAAGTCCCTTGACGATACAGGCAGAGCACGCTTCCTGGGACATGCTAAAGAAGGGGCAGACATGACAGCAAGCATCTTAGAGAGGTTGCGCTTTAGCAATCGGGAAATAAATTTTGTGGAGAGCCTTGTTTATCATCACCTTCGCCCCGCTCAGATGGCGAATAAGGAGTTGCCCACCCAACGGGCAATTTATCGTTACTTCCGAGATACTGGTGATGATGGGATTGATATCCTGATTTTAGCTTTGGCTGACTATCTGGCAGTCTATGGACCTCTTGTGTCTATAGAGGAATGGAAGGGATACTGTGAGTTGATGGAGTATATACTAACAGAGAACGAAAAACAGCAAGCCAAAGTCCTGCCTGTGAAGCTTGTTGATGGCAATGACTTGATGAACATTTTTGGCTTAACTCCGGGGCCCTTGATTGGTGAGCTCCTAGTTTTGGTTCGCGAAGCTCAAGCTAGCGGTGAGCTAAATACTACAGAGGAGGCACTAGTTTTGGTGCGGAAGGAATTGGATAATCGTGCCTTGAGGAGTGAGGTAATTGAATAGAAAAAACATTGGCCTGTTAATTCTCATCCTTGCCCTATTTGGCTCTGCCCTATGGTCTATAGTGCCCTTCAACACGAAGTTGCTTGGCCCTAACGGATTAACCCTCGGCCTCGACCTCAAGGGTGGGGGCCAGTTGCTTTACGAGGCTAATTTATCCCAAAAAGACCCTTCCGTGACCGATACGGAAGCCATGTCAGCGGTGGTAGAGAAAATTCAGCGAAGAGTTAACGAGTTTGGTACCACCGAGCCTGTAATTCAGAGGCAAGGTACCGACCGAATATTAGTTCAACTTCCAGGGGTGAAAAATACTAGTGAGGCGATCAGCCTTATTGGCAAGACAGCTCTACTTGATTTCAGGGAGCAGAAGCTTGACGAAAATGGCCAGCCGGTGCTTGATGCTGAAGGAAAGCCAGAGTTTAAGGATGAGCCGGCTAAAGCTACAAGCAGGGAGGGTAGGGAGGAGGAATTGACTGGCAAATATCTGAAAAGTGCTCGAACAGATGTAGACCCGTACACAGCTCGTCCGCTAGTCGCTTTTGAATGGGACAAGGAAGGAGCGTATCTCTTTGAACAAATAACGGGGCGAAATGTAGGCAAGCAGTTGGCTATCTATCTAGATGATGAGCTTATTTCAGCTCCAGTAGTCCAGGAGGTAATCAGGGATCGGGGGCAAATTGATTTTAGCGGTCCTACTCCTCTTGAAGAAGCTGAAAGCTTAGCAATTCAACTTAATTCTGGTGCTTTAGATGTCCCCTTGACAATTATCGGACAGGAGAGCGTGGACCCTACGTTAGGTGCTGATTCGATTCAGAAAAGCCTGCAAGCTGCAATAATCGGGATCATATTGCTTCTCCTATTTATGCTTCTTTACTATCGTTTGCCTGGCCTCATAGCCTGTATTAGCCTTGGGATTTATGGCGTTTTCCTTTTAGCCATTTTTAGCATCACATCTATAACTCTGACCTTGTCTGGCATTGCTGGCGCTATTTTATCCCTAGGTATGGCAGTGGATGCCAATGTCCTTATCTTTGAGCGTATGAAAGAGGAATTACGCGCTGGCCGTACTGTGGGCGCTGCAGTGGAGGCTGGATTCAATCGCGCCTGGACAGCCATCAGGGATAGCAATATCACTACTTTTATTGCTTGCGTAGTCCTTATCTGGCTTGGTACTAGCAGTGCATTTCATGCCTCTATGGTTAGTGGCTTTGCCATAACCCTACTCATTGGTGTAGCCTTGAGTATGTTCACTGCCATCGTCATTACTCGAACTTTCCTTCGCCTGATTGTGGCTAAGCGCCTGATGACCAAGCCATCAGCCTTTGGGATGAGCCAATGATAGATTTTGTCGGCAAGAAACAATGGTTTTTCCTTATCTCAGCTATAGCAATTATTGTAGCTATAATCTCGCTGGCTGTTTTTAAATTGCAGCCTGGAATTGACTTTACGGGGGGAACATCCATGGCCATCAAGTTTACTCCCCAGGTGGAGCAAAACGAGGCAGTTGAGTTTCAGAGTCAATTGCGTGAGGAAATGTCAAGCTTCGGGCATCCTGAAGCAATCATCCAATTTCGAAAGGAGAGTCGGGATTTCTTCACCCGCATGAAGCTTGTATCTCCAGAAGAAGTGAATGAATTGACAGATGTATTGGAGTCGACTTTTGATAGGGATGTGGAAATTTCTGTTCCCCTTGAGGTATCCCCAATTATTGCGGCAAAAACAGCAGGCAATGCTGGCATCGCCATAATAATAGCTGCTGTAGCTATGCTACTTTACATTGTTTGGGCATTCCGCCGCATGCCTAAGCCATTCCGCTGGGGCACCTGTGCCGTTATCGCTCTGGCTCATGATGTACTCATAATAGTGGGCATTTTCTCCATCCTTGGTTGGCTCGCTGGGGTAGAGGTTGATGCTCTATTTATTACTGGACTACTTGCAGTTGTGGGTTATAGCATCAATAATACCGTGGTCATCTTTGATCGTATCAGGGAGAACATGTCCAGGAGCATTAGTCCTGACTTTGCGATAACAGTGAATTCAAGCATCGTGGAAACACTGGGGAGGTCCTTAAACACTGCTTTAACTACCCTGTTTGTCCTACTGGCTCTGTTTCTTTTTGGCGGAGCCACCATACACTACTTTGTTTTAATATTGCTCCTGGGCGTTATCATTGGAACTTATAGCTCCATCTGTATCTCCAGCCAGCTCCTGGTGGTATGGGAGAGCGGTAAATGGGGCAGACTTTCTTCCTGGCTGCCCTTTGCTAAGAGGCCCGCTGAAAAGAGTCTTAAATGATAATGTAGGTTAAATTCTAGCTCCATGTTTGGCACTTGGGAAGGAGGCAATCAATGGATATCATAGAAGCTATACGATCACGGAAGAGTATAAGGGGCTATAAGCCCGACCCAATTCCCAAGGAAATACTCAAGGAAATTCTAGACATCGCTAGCCATTCCCCCTCAGGGACGAATACCCAGCCATGGGAGTTTACCGTTATCACCGGTGACGTGTTGGATAACATCAAGCGGGCTAACGTTGAGGTGCTAGCTTCTGGAGCAACACCGAATCCGGATTTCCTGATCAAGCCCTATGAGGGTGTTTATAGAAACCGCCAGGTGGAGGTCGCAGTTCAGATCTTCGGGCTCATGGGCATAGCTAGAGAAGATAAGGAGAAAAGAGCGGAGTGGATGCAAAGAGGTTTTCGCTTCTTCGATGCGCCGGTAGCTATCATCCTATCGGTGGATAAGTCGCTTGGTGAATTACGCCCTCAGTTCGATATCGGTGCCATCGTACAGACTATCTGCCTTGCAGCACTGAACTATGGACTTGGCACTTGCATTCAGGATCAAGGGCTAATGTTTTCTGAGGTAGTGAGGAGGTTTACTGGAATACCTGAGTCTAAGAGAATAATCATCGCCGTTACTATTGGCTATCCCAATTGGGATTTCCCGGCAAACAAGTTGGAGAGCAAACGTGAGCCTGTTGAAAACATTACCGCTTGGCAGGGCTTCGATTAAATTAAGGGAGGGAAACCAATGGATTACGGGACTATACTTCTTGAGAAAAAGGAAAATGTGGCTACCCTTACCTTAAACCGCCCTGAGAGACTTAATGCTCTCACTGAGCAGCTATGTGAGGAAGTGCTTGATGCGGTCAACAAGTTAGCCCAAGATGATACTGTAAGAGTGCTCATCTTTACCGGCAGTGGCCGTGGCTTCTCTGCTGGACTGGATCTTGACTGGGCTCGTAGCATTGTAGAGCAGAGAAAACAGGGGAAAAGGGTATACGATTTACCTGACTGGGTGACTAAATTTCATTTAGCTTTGGTAGACATGCCACAACCCACAATTGCAGCGATAAACGGCGCGGCTGTGGGGTGGGGAATAACCATGACATTAAGCTGCAACATAAGAATTGCTGCAGAGGATGCTAGAATATCGTTCCCCTTTGCTGCTAGTGTAGGCATTATCCCTGAAAACAACTCAACCTATATGCTACCTCGACTGGTAGGTATAGGTAAAGCTTGCGAATTAATATTCACGGGTAAAACTATTACAGGCAAGGAAGCCAAGGAGATAGGACTAGTTAATGATGCAGTTCCATCAGCTCAGCTACAAGCGGTTACCTCTGGATTGGCAGAAACTATAGCCAGGGGAGCGCCAATGGCTATGCGGTTAGCTAAGAAGGGGCTATACCAGGGATTAGATGCCGATCGCTACAAGCAATTACTCTGGGAAGAGACAACTATTCGCGCCACCCTCCAGTCAGAAGATCATGCCGAGGCAGTAGAGGCTTTCCTGGCGAAACGGAAGCCGCTATTTAAAGGGAGATAACCAGAGATAATTATCCCCTTGCGCCGAGTGGCTAGATATGGTGTTAACCTAATTCCTGGTAGCCGTTGATTTACCGCGCTAATACGTCACGAGTGAGCTTATAAATAAAAAGGGGGGAGTTGTTGGTTACTACAGTCAGGCCCCAGGTTAGCTTTAGGCTTCCAGGTGCTGTATTTTCTTTATTTTCTCAATATGCTGGTCAAATCCTTCGTGTTTTGCTCCTGTCGATTTCCCTAATGGGTCAACTATCTCTGAGCTATCCAAGAGGACATCAAAGGTAGCTTTCACCGAAGAAGCGGCTACTTGAAGGTTATAACCACCTTCTAAAGTGAAAACGAGGCGTCCCTGGCATAGTTCATCAGCCAATCTCTTCAATAGCATCACTATCTGAGCAAAGCCAGTAACGCTTACTTGCATCATAGCTATACTGTCGGCCCAGTGAGGATCGAAGCCAGCAGAAACCAGGATAAGCTGTGGCTGGAATCTTCTGGCTACGG
>CAZQDF010000116.1:0-5751 GCA_964592065.1 uncultured Dehalococcoidales bacterium
GGGGATGACAAATTCGCTGAACAATTAAGGTGTCATTTTCACTGGACAGCAACACGAAACCTGCATGCTTGTTGCAAGTTCTCTTTTATTGACCGACAGCAGAATCAAGTAGTATTATGGCACAGATATGAAACCAGAAGAGGCATTCTCTCTCGCCCAACGTGATAGCGAAGTAGCCCAAATCTTAAAACTAGAAACGGAAAGACAAGCGAGTACTATAAATCTCATTGCCTCTGAGAACCATGCTAGCCGAGCAGTCCTTGAAGCTCAAGCTTCTCTCTTAACCGACAAATATGCTGAGGGATACCCTAGGCATCGTTATTATGGTGGTTGCACTTATGCAGACGAAGCTGAGAACTTAGCCATTGAGAGAGTTAAAAAGTTATTTAAGGCTGAACATGCCAATGTCCAGCCACATAGTGGCAGCCAAGCTAACATGGCAGCTTATTCAGTTTTACTAGAGCATGGTGATGTGGTTATGGGTATGAATCTAAGCCATGGAGGCCATCTTACCCATGGCTCCGAGGTCAATTTCTCTGGGAAGTGGTATAGATTCATTCTCTACGGGGTTGATGCCAAAACTGAGATGCTTGACTATGATGAGATAGAACGTCTAGCTTTGGAGCACAAACCTAAGCTAATTATAGCTGGGGCAAGTGCTTACCCTCGCACCATTGATTTTGAGAGGTTTCGTTATATAGCTGATGAGGTAGGTGCTAAATTGCTGGCTGATATGGCTCATATAGCAGGAATAATAGCTGCTGGGCTTCATCCCTCTCCTGTGCTCCATGCTCAAGTGCTTACCTCCACTACACAGAAGACCCTCCGAGGCCCTCGAGGTGGTTTTATTTTGTGTAACAAAGAGATGGCTTCAGATATTGATGCTGCAGTTTTCCCTGGAATGCAGGGTGGCCCCCTAATGCATACCATCGCTGCTAAAGCTGTATGCTTTTTTGAGGCTATGCAGCCCGGGTTTATCACTTACCAGAAATCAGTGCTAGAAAATGCTCGTGTCTTAACCTCCGAGCTTCAAGCATATGGCCTACGCATTGTTTCAGGAGGCACAGATAATCACCTTATTCTTGTCGACCTGTCCTCTATTGGGATAAATGGCAGGGATGCTGAGGAGGCCCTGGAGAGGGTTAACATATTAGCAAACAGGAACACTATTCCCTTTGACTCTAAGCCTCCACAGATTGCCAGTGGCATCAGAATTGGCACACCAGCAGTAACTACGAGGGGCTTAGGAGCAGAGGAAATGAAGCATATTAGCTCTCTTATTGTTAAGGTGTTTTCTCACCTTGGGGATAAGCATATTGAAAAGCAAGTCAGGGAAGAAGTAAGGGAAATGTGCCAGCATTTCCCCATTCCTGGCATAGGATAAGGTAACTATTTCAGAAAACAATCTGTGTTGGTATCTCTTGATTTGACATGGCTCTCTTATGCTGCCTCTGTAGCAAAGAAGGAATATGACTAGTAAACCAAAAGGTGGTGTTTTCTACGGTTGGATAGTAGCAGCTGCCAGCAGCGTAATTTTGCTGTTAGTGTGGGGTTTCCAATATTCATACGGCGTCTTTTTTACTGAGCTATGCGATGATTTAAATTGGACCAGAACGATGGTTTCTGGAGCCTATTCTTTATTTATAAGCTGGCACTGCGTCAATTATTTGTTCGCGGGAAAGCTAAATGATAAATATGGGCCTCGGCTCACAGTAGCCATCTCCATAATTGCCCTAAGTGCAGGTTATGCTTTGATGTCTACTGTAAATATGACTTGGCAGCTCTATGTGTTCTACGGAATCATAATTGGCACCGGGTCTGGCTTTGCTTTTGTGCCCTTGGCTTCGACAGTATCCCGGTGGTTTATAGAAAAAAGAGGGACAGCATTGGGAATCGCTGTTGCTGGGTCAGGAATAGGGATATTAGCTCTGACGCCCTTTTCCCAGTTTCTTATCTTTAAATTTGATTGGCGCACCTCTTATTTAATCATAGCTGGCCTCATCCTCATCATAGGTCTTCCTATTTCCCGATTGATGAGGCGCGACCCTTCGGAAAAAGGGCTTCTTCCCTACGGCATGAGAGAGGTAGAGGGAGAAGTCAAATATAATAACTCACCATCTACTACAATAGATTTCACATTTAGGCAGGCAACCAGAACGACGGCATTTTGGCTCTTGTTCGCACTATATGCTCTTCTTGGCTTTACACTCCAAATGGTGATGGTCCATTTAAAGGCATATGCCACTGACGTTGGTGTCACACCAATGGTTGCTGCTTTTACCCTTGGCGTTATAGGTGGAACTAGCATGCTAGGCAGGATAACTATGGGCAGGGTCTCAGACAAGATTGGGAGAAAGGCATCTTTTTTCATCGCTTGCATCTTAATGGCTGTGATGATGCTGTGGTTGCTTAAAGCGAGGGAGCCATGGCAATTCTATCTCTTCTCTGCTATTTTCGGCTTTGGTTACGGAGCTTGGGTTCCCCTGTTTCCTGCGATAGCTGCTGATTGGTTCGGTACAAAATTCCACGGTGTTATCTTTGGAACAATGACGTTGGCTGCTGGTATCGGCGGGGCAATTGGACCTTTACTAGCTGGTTATATTTTTGACACTACGGGGAGCTATAACACCGCTCTTACCATAGGTGCTGTGACGTGTTTTATAGCTGCAGCTTTCAGCTTCGCTCTTAAGAAGCCCTATGTGAGAGAAACAGCCTAAAAACACGACGCCTTGAATTTCCCCCTACTGCTCAAAAAGAGATAAAAATTACGTGCTATAATATTGGCATCTAAGCATCCATAAGGGAGGGATAATGGATGAACTGAAGGTGTTTAGCGGCAATGCTCACCCCATCTTAGCAGAGTCTGTATGCGATTATTTGGGCATACCTTTAGGCAAAGCAGAAATTTTTGAGTTCAGCAATGAGAATATCTTTATCCGCATCCTGGAGAATGTCCGCCAGAGAGATGTTTTTGTCATTCAGCCCATCTGCTCTCCAGTCAACAAGAGTCTGGTTGAACTGCTCATTATGCTTGATGCCTTAAGGCGGGCCTCAGCATGGCGAATTACTACCGTCATCCCTTATTATGGCTATGGCCGCACTGATAAAAAAGACCAGCCACGGGTACCTATCACTGCCCGCTTGGTCGCCGACTTACTTACTACTGCTGGGGCGGACAGGTTGCTTACAATAGACCTTCATGCTCCCCAAATTCAAGGATTCTTTACCATGCCTGTTGATGAGTTGACTGCCTTGCCTGTTCTGGCCCAATACTTCGAAGAAAAAGCCCTGGATAACTTGGTGGTGGTGGCCACTGATATTGGCATCTCCAAGCGAGCCCGTGACCTTGCCGCCAAGCTTAATGCACCACTGGCTATCATTGAAAAGAGACGCCTGGGGAATAGTGACACTTCTGAGACCCTCAATGTGATTGGCGAGGTTCAAGGGATGCGCGCCTTGACCGTTGACGATGAGATTGATACTGCTGGCTCTCTAATTGGTGCAGTAAATACTCTTGTGGAGCATGGTGCTACCGAGGTTTATGCCTGTTGTACTCACCCTGTTTTCTCAGGCCCGGCTATCCAAAGGATAGCCTCTAGCCCGATAAAGGAAGTGGTGGTTACTGATACTATACCTGTTACCGACAATAAAAAACTGGATAAGATTACCATTTTACCTATAGCTTCGTTTGTTGGGGAAGCTATTCACCGCATTCATACCGGCTTGTCCATAGGAGCTATGTTTGAGTAAAAAGTTTGCCACAGGCAGAGGCGGAAGTAAATAGGAAGATTCATTTAGTTTTTGCGAAGCAAAAATGTTTAAGTGGTTTAGCGGTCTAGTTGATTCTAACGAGAAGGAGCTGAAGCACCTTCAGCCCCTGGTATCGCGAATAAATTCGCTTGAACCTGACTTTGAGAAGCTCTCCGATACTGAGTTCCGAGCTAAAACCGATGAATTTAAGGCCCGGCTAAATAAGGGTGAGAGCTTAGACGAGCTTTTGCCTGAAGCTTATGCTGCAGTTAGAGAAGCAGCTAAAAGAACCATAAAACAAAGACACTTTGACGTGCAGTTGATGGGAGGGATTGTCCTTCACCAAGGCAAAATAGCTGAGATGAGGACTGGTGAAGGGAAAACTCTGGTGGCTACCTTGCCTCTTTATCTCAATGCTCTTACTGGACAAGGTTGCCATTTGGTCACCGTTAATGATTACTTGGCTAGGCGGGATTGCTATTGGATGGGTCCTATTTATCACGCCCTAGGGCTGAGCGTTGCCAGCATCCACGCTCAACAAAACCCAGACCAACGCACACCCTCCTACATTTATGACCCCGACTATGAATCGGAAGACAAAAGGTGGAGTTTTCTTCGTCCTGTCACTCGTCGCCAGGCTTATGAGGCGGATTTAACTTACGGCACTAATAATGAGTTTGGCTTTGACTATCTCAGAGATAACATGGTTATGGATTTGCCTCAGTGTGTCCAGCGTTCTCCTAACTACGCCATCGTTGACGAAGTTGATAATATCCTCATTGATGAAGCGCGCACCCCGTTAATTATAAGCGGGTCTGCTGAGGAGGCAACCCAGAAGTATTATACCTTCGCTCATTTAGCTTCTCGCCTTACCAAAGACGAAGATTACACTATTGAGGAAAGGACTCGCACCGCAAGCCTCACTGAGACTGGCATCAGCCAGATGGAAAAGGCGCTCAAAAGTGAAGGCTTGCTTAAAGCGCCCAGCCTCTATGACCCCTCTAATTACTTCCTCACCCAATATGCAGAAAGCGCTCTTAAGGCCCATGCCCTATTTAAGAAGGACCGTGACTACGTGGTCAAAGATGGACAGGTCATTATAGTGGATGAATTCACTGGCAGGTTGATGTTTGGCCGGAGATATTCTGAAGGATTACATCAGGCCATCGAGGCCAAAGAGAAAGTGAAGATTCAGCGAGAAAGCATTACCTTGGCTACCATTACTTTCCAGAATTATTTCCGCCTATACCAGAAACTAGCTGGCATGACTGGTACTGCTGCTACCGAGGCTGAGGAGTTTCACAAGATTTATAAATTGGAAGTAGTGGTTATACCCACAAATGAGCCACTGGTTCGCACTGAGCACCCTGACCAGATTTACAAAGATGAGGAAGCCAAGTTTGGGGCTGTAGCCAGGGAAATTGAGCAATTACGCAGTCAGGAAAGACCAGTCCTTATAGGTACAGTTTCCATTGAGAAATCGGAGCATCTGAGCGACCTCTTGAAAAGAAAAGGCATATCTCATCAGGTACTAAATGCTAAGAATCACGAAAAGGAGGCAGGCATTATTGCCCAAGCTGGACGCCTGGGAGCGGTAACTGTGGCCACTAACATGGCAGGACGTGGTGTGGATATCATTCTCGGTGGTAATCCTGAGGGGCGCAATTCAGAAGAATGGCTCGATGAGCATAATAAGGTAGTTGAACTCGGCGGACTCCATATCGTTGGCACCGAGCATCATGAAGCCAGACGCGTTGACAACCAGCTTCGTGGAAGAGCAGGAAGACAGGGAGACCCGGGTAGCTCTCGCTTTTATGCTTCTCTAGAGGATGAAATTGTTCGTCGTTTTGGTGGTGACCGTATTAAGGGACTTATGCAATGGGCTGGCATGGATGCTGATACTCCCATCAAACATCCCCTGGTTACCAAGGCAATAACAAATGCCCAGGTGCAGACGGAAGGCTATCATTTTGACATTCGTAAACATCTCGTAGAATACGA
>CAZQDF010000117.1:0-5751 GCA_964592065.1 uncultured Dehalococcoidales bacterium
TCCTTCAGGACAATGGGCTTTCTTTTAAAGAAGTAGAAACTGGCTGACTTTCTCACCTTGGTAACTCCTCACTGCAGGTTAGTATCATTACTAATCATACCGCGAGTGTTACCCATGTATCTCAGCCTCCGCATACACTGTTATTGGATAGATGGGTACAACCATTAGACTCGTGCATCAGTCTGGTCGACCTCACACAAAAACTCAGAATGTTCAACTAGGTAACAAACGTCCGTTTTGTCTCATAGGCAAGGTAGTTGGTGATGCAAGCCATCTGCCCGCCTGGGAAGTACGCCTGACCTTTTTGCTCCTTCACTTCTCCTTTTTAGGTTCTGTGGTTTCTAGATACCAAGATACCGCGGAGCTAATGCTGTAAGTTATGCTAGCTGCAAAAAGAGCAATCGCCAGCAGGAACCAATGTATTGCCTCCAAGCCAATACGGGCGTCCATGGCTCCAGCAACGATTCCTATTATTGCGAATATAGCACCAAGCAAAAAACAAATGTGGGTCGACAGCCCCGCTGAACGAATGCTAGACCTTACCACCTCACGGTCTTCAAATGGAAACTTCATCGATATCACCTCCTTTCCTTTTATTGAATGCAGTTTAGTGCTACTATGGGGAGTCGTCAATACCGTTCAGAAGTAGCATGTCTCACTTGAATGCAACAAAATTGCATAATGTCACAATCTAGTATCTTGTTGAGCGAGGCAACAGAAGTCCGTAATGTCACGTGCGTTTAACAAGTATAGCCCTTCGAGTTCTACTTGACCGTAGCAGTAATAGTATATGTCCACACTTCCTTCTCACCACCTTCCCACGGTTGGCTATATGTTAAACGTACTTCAGTTGTCCCCTTTCCAACTGCTTCAAAAGTCCAGACCTCCATACCGGCGGCTCCAGGAACATCCCCCTGAGGTTCTTCGAAGTCATGGTCTTCTTCATTTAATACGTTTTCACCACTCATTTCATATTCCCACAGAAAACCTGTTGTTGGATTTGAGCATAGCTTCACTCTGATTTTGTCACCAATCTCTACTTGGAATTCATTCCTCGTATGATGATTCTCATTGAATTGGTCACAGGTAATCTCGACATTAATATCACGTGAAGTGATAATACATGATGATAGTGAAAGCAGGGCGACAAGCGTCAGAAATATTGGCGCAATTCTTAGTTTCATGCTTATTCCTCCGGTCATTGTTATCTCAACATAGATAGCTACGAAAGCCCTCGTTTAGTTAGTACAATTCTAGTTTCAAAGGGAATAAAAAGCAATCAACGGTATGCAATCACAAAATTGGTATTGATATTCAAGACAGCAAAGGAAGAAAACACATGTGAATCGTCAAGGAAAATGGGATACCCTGGCTACCCTTAATGATTGCACCTTCTAGCGCCTTGTGCAACGATATTAGCAATCACGGCAATGCTTCTCTGTTGGCCAGCCAGCACAATACTGCAACAACTAAGCAGTGGTATCGAGTAGGTTCGCCGAGTTCAGGCTGAAGAATACGTAGCCTGACTCAAAGTTCTCTTGTCGACCTCTGGGGAAACTGGTAGACTAGGAATCACGATTATTCCCAGGCTAGCTAAGGACTGCCGCCTCCGAATCGTCGGAAAATTGTGGTCTCTGCCACAGAAGCTGCATTGTAGAAGGTAGAAAACAGTTTGAAGCAAAGGCCGAGGTTCTTCTACGGTTGGATTGTCGTAGCTATAGCCTTCATCATCTTGGCTGTCGGCTATGTCCTGAGGAACTCCTTCTCCGTCTTCTATCCCACAATCGTGGAGGGATTTGATTGGGGGCGAGCCAACACCGCATTGATGTTTTCCATCAGTATGTTGGTCTATGGGTTGCTATCGCCTGTGGCAGGCAGACTAGTGGATCGATTTGAGCCAAGACTGGTTCTCTCGTTAGGCGCTTGCGTGATGGGAGGGGGTATGGCGCTGTGCAGCCTGGCCACAAGTCAGTGGCAATTCTATCTCTTCTACGGGGTAATGGTGGCGACTGGCCTAAGCATGATAGGCATCACGCCTATTGGCGCCATAGTATCGAACTGGTTTGTTAAGAAGCGAGGCTTAGTCTTTGGTATCATGTCTGCCGGTTTTGGTGTCAGCCTGATATTGGCTCCCATAGCTCAATTTCTAATTTCCAGCTTTAGCTGGCAAAGTGCCTATGTCATCATAGGGCTTGCCTCCATTCTGATTATTGTGCCGCCGTGTATCCTTTTCATACGTCGCAGCCCACAAGAGAAAGGGCTTTTGCCTGATAGTCCGTTGCAGGCATCATCTGAGTCGCAAGCGGGGTACGAGCATCACGGAGCAGTTGACTGTAGCGGGAAATGGGCTAATACTACCATGACACTTGCGCAGGCGGTTAAGACCTATCGTTTCTGGTTTCTCTTTCTGATCTTCTTTTCTGGCATGGGTGTAGGCGAGACAACAGCCATAACTCATCAGGTGTATTTCTTCAGGGATGTGGGTTACGAGCCCATGCAGGCTGCCACCATATATGGCGTATTTGGTGTTGCATTCACAGTTGGGAACCTGTGTGGCTGTTTTTCAGACCGCTTGGGACGGGAAAAGGTCTTCATACCAGGTTCTCTGCTGAGCGCCGTAGCTGTATCCTTGCTATTCTTGATAACGGACACTGCTCAACCCTGGATGCCCTTCCTGTTTGCTGTCTCTCTGGGTTTGGGGTGGGGGGCTGCCGCACCGGCATTGCTTGCCACAGCTGCTGATCTTTTTCAAGGGAGGAACTTTGGCTCCATCATGGGTTGTATAGTCGTGGGCTTCTCCCTGGGTGGTGCCATTGCCCCGTGGCTTGCTGGATTTCTCCACGACAGGACCGGTAACTACTTCATAACCTTCCTCATACTCTTAGGTTGTTTTGTAGCCTCTGCGGTCCTGATGTACCTGGTTGCGCCGCGCAAAATAAAGCCTGTTCCCCACCACGCGCGAGGCTAAATGCCGCTGTGCTCCGGTTACATAGGTTAGCCAGTTTTGTAAATCTTTGTAATCCCCATATTGTGTGACCGAGGTGAAGGCAGGCCGGGGAGTGACCAATTCCAGTGGGCATTGGTAGGTGAGAGTGGATGGAGGTGCTTTGGCTAGGCGAAGTGAACTTCAAGACAAGGACACAACCATTCAGTGCATGGCCGCATTCCATCTGTGATTGGCGATAGGGCGCGCAGGGATTGCACAGTAGGGCGTTTTGTTATTCCTACCTCAGCAGCCAAATCCGCTCTAAAGCTGGTTGTGCGTAGTTCTGATGCCCTCAAACTTGACCGGCCTAGTCTGCTTGCTGTCACAAGTTCTTCTATTTGAGGCTGGTTGGGGATATAATTGAGTTAAGAGGTGCTGGAAGTGAAAAGCCTAATCGTTTTAGTGACTCTCCTAGTGATACTGGCTGGCTTGGTCTTGTCAGGAATTTCCGATACCAGTGCTGCAGTTGCTGATAGCAGCATTCCCAGCAATGAAGTAACTAGCAGTGTAAATGAAACTGCCAACTCTGCAAATGCCACAATGACGATTACTTGGACGACTGCACCTTTGGCTAACGAACAGTTCAGGGAGAACGACTTGGAGTAGATTATCAGCCACGACCCAATGAATAAAAAGGCACTGTTAATAAGCTCGTCCTCGTTTGAAGGAGTCGAATCGTTTGATTGGTTTCAAGACCTACCCAACATAGCAGATTACGATATTATTATCTTGGATACTCCTAGAATATTCACTTTCTGGTCTTTAGGTGAAGGCTTAGAGCATTTAGGCGGAAACGAATACTCACTTCGCACAATGGGCGAAATGGCTAAGAAGATAAAGTCAAATCTTCTCTTAGTTAAGCGAAAACTAGCGGAAGTACTGAGATTTAGGGTAGATGTGTATGCTTTATATAACCCCGATACCATTATCGGGACTAAAGCTAGCCGTCAACTATTCCCTGATATCGCTCATGCCACCCCTAGGACGACACATTCTGAAGAATTTCCTCGTTCAAAGTGGATTCTCAATCCTCAGGATAAGTTTAATACTAATGAGTGGAATCCAATATCAATTAACACAGTTGAGGAGAAAGGAAAGAAGATACTTGTAAAGGATACGAACTATGAAGAATATTTCAGAGATTTCAAGAGCTGGCAATATTATTTTGACCCTGATTCTATTAGTGTTGGCCAGCTTGAGGGCGCCTATTCGAGTAAATGGAAAGTTACTTATAGACTAAATATCATTGCTACCAACAAAGTAAATAAACCCCTAGCCATTGAATTTGTTACTTTCATTCACCATTGGATGAACGCAAAGCATTCTGCCTGGGCTGATTTGCCGTTTGAGCACGGTGGGAATTTGGTGCTATTGCCAGTTGTCGATATCTATAATACACAGCCTCTAATAGAAGTCCTCTTGCGACAAATAAAAGGACTTGAAAAGATACCGCCACCCGACTGGGTTAAGGGTATTGAAATTCCAAGAGAAGCCCCACTCAAAAGTGAAATAGCTGCTGAGAAGCGAGGCTTAGAAACAATAGAATCTAGGCTTAAAGGACTTGAAGGTTCATTGAGTGAACTTCAAAGATATAAAGGCCTGTTGTATGAGACTGGGCTCCCACTTCAGGGACTTGTCAAGTCAACTCTTGAGAGATTAGGAGCAAGCACTAAGCCATCGATTGTAACGGATGAATTCATAATCGATATAGGTGGCAAAGAAGCATTGATAGAAGTAAAAGGAGTTACGAAGAGCATTTCTAAAGCTGACGTGGCACAGTTAAGCATAGACAGAGCAGAACACCTCAAAGCTACTGGTGAAGATATAAAGGGAATCCTTATAGGAAATGCTTGGAGGCTTTTACCTTTGGAACAAAGAGATACGCATGACAAGCCGATATTCCCAAGCAATGTGGAAAGAATCGCTGGGAATCATAATATAGGTCTTATCTCGACGACTGAGCTCTACAAGGTATTTTGCAAAACGCTAGAAGAACCGCAGTATAAAAAGGAGGTGTTGGATAAAGTCATCAATGGTAAAGGTGTAATTACATTTCAGTAAGGCATCGTGGGGTGAATTAGAACGGGCGATTACAATTCCTCTCCAAGTGCCACAATGACGATTACGATGTATACTGTGACTGATGAGTAGACCTGCTAGTTTGCTTGAAGGGTAACATTTTGGCTGTTTGTGCAGCAATAGTGTAATGAAAGAAATCCCAATACTGGTTCAAAACTTGGGTGGACTCATCTGAAGGCCAGAGTTGCTCCATTATATGGTAGTGAGTGTAGGTTGCTATTAGTTCGTTAGCTAGAGCTTGTCGCCACTTATCGACCTTCTTTGGCTTCATATTGGTGCAACTCCCGACGGTCATGAAAATCCCATCTCTCTTTCCCAATTATCAATCAATGGCCTACCCCATTCCACTAACTGATCAAGTTGCTGCGCCAACTTTCCACCAGGCGGTGGAACTGTCTTGAACGCTTGACTGGCGTCAACCGCTGCTTTGAATGCAAGGTCAGCATACAGTCTCCCTATCCGGTGACACTGCTTTTCTATAAAGAAACCTCCAATTGTTGGTGTAGCGGATTGAAAATCGTCTGCAATAGAGATGGAGGGGCTTACCGCTGTCCGATTAGGATGCATAAATTTATTGAAAAGCTTGCGGATGTGGCGTCGTCTCTTTCCCCAATCTTCCCCAAAGTCCGGGTCTTCTGCCTCAATCGCTATTTGTAGTGCCTTTGACGCATCCCCATCAGTTAGTT
>CAZQDF010000118.1:0-5718 GCA_964592065.1 uncultured Dehalococcoidales bacterium
CCCAAGATTGCTTCAGCGCTCCGTGCTTCGCAATGATACCCCTATTTGTCATCGCAAGCTAAGCGGAGTAATCTTGCTCTTTACCATCTTGTCTATTTCACTGCTAAGGTCGTATCCGCCAATTGAATTTCCCCGGGCATCGATTACCTCATTTCCTCTCAGGTTAAGCTCGCCTTGACTCAGAGCTTGCAGCGTGGAGATAATGAGAGGGAATTCTCTAGCGAGCTCATACTGACGAATAAGACGGAACAGCGTATCTTTATCATTCTTTTGCCAATATTGATCAAATGGCTTGCCCCTGATAGAGAAGATGCAATAACTAATTACTGGCCCTCTGTCCAATTCAGGAGTGACTAAGTGCATCATTGCTCCGGCTCTCTCAGCTTTGTCTTGTAGCAGTTTTCGAATAACTTCTTGCCAGCTACCTGTAGGCCCATCGGGAGGTGCTGGATGAAGATTAATCATATTATATTTTCGGCACAGCTCTTCTCCTACGATGAGCATATAACCAGCAAGGACACAAATGTCAGGGGCGAATCTTTCAATTCTTCTGTGTACCTCCCTATCATATTTAAGTCGCCAATTCTCTCGGGATTTCTTCGCTTCACCCTCGCGGAGTTTACCCTGAACGAGATTCTTCGGTCGCTTCTCTCCCTCAGAATAACGAAAAGCAAAAAGTTCAGTGCTTCGACTCACTGAAATGGCATCTTTGAATCTCCCATGGGAGAAATAAACAAGGGGAATGTCATAGCTGTGCACTAGCTCAAAAAACAAATCGCTTTCCTCTGCTTCGCCAGGCTCTCGATTGCTGAAAACGAAGCTAATTTTGCCCTTAATTCCGCCGCTGTGGATCTTGTCCCGCACAGTTTGCAGAAGCTGACGTGCCGCTTCATCTCTGCCTGTGGAAAACCAGCCAATCTTCAGCAAAGCTTAGCTTTACCTCCTTAAGCAAGGCGCTTTCTTATCTTTGTCCAGGTGATAGCAACGTGAATCAAAGGGCTAGACCTTTGGCCAAATATTCTGCCCTGCGTTAAACAGTCAAGGAAATCTTTCGAACCATTGAATTCAGGCATTTCCACATATGCTCGCCCAATTTCACGAGCAGTATGAGCATCACTTCCAGCGCTGGCAGCCAATCCACGCTCCTTGACCAATTTCCAGGCCTTAGTGGAGCTACTAGAAAAGGGAGTGCGCGAGTTAAAAACTTCTATGACATCAACCTGAGATAGAATTTTCTCTGACAGCAGCTCCTTAGCATTTTGGAAAGGTACTCGGCCAAATGGATGGGGAATGCCCACCAGCCCACCCTGACTTCTGATTCGAGCTATTGTTTCCTCGGGGGATAGCCCCTTGGGAATTTCCTCAGTTAGAAATAGTCCCATCAACTCACCAACGGAGGTTAACACTTCTTCAGCAACAATCACCTTAAAGGGAGCCATCCCTTTTAGCTTTAGGGCGCCAGCAATGGTGTTGTGATCAGCTATGGCAACGCAGTTTACACCCACCTTAAGGCAACGAGAAATTATTTGCTCGAGAGGCGTGCGACAATCCCCGGAATAACAGGTATGAACATGTAAATCAGCTCTAAGCAATTAGCTCACCTTCTCTAGATATCCACCGGTACGAGTATCAACCTTAATAGCGTCGCCTATATCAATGAAAATAGGGACTTGGACCTCAATGCCTGTTTCCAGCTTAGCAGATTTAGTGCCCGCGGTAGCTCTATCTCCCTTGAACCCAGGCTCTGTCTCTATAACCTGGAGCTCTACCGAAGTAGGCAACTCTATACTGACTGCTTCGCCCTTGCAGGTAAGAATCTCCAAAGTCAATCCATCTTTTAGATAATCTATTGCCTCTCCTATTTGCTCCGCGGCCAAGACTATCTGCTCATAGCTATCGTTATCCATGAAATAGTAGAGGCTGCCATCACTATAGAGATATTGCACGGTGCGGTGCTCCAGAAAAGCTTGCTCAACTTTGTCACCAGACTGAAAATTCCGCTCCGTGACGCTACCGCTGCGAACATCACGTAGCTTTAACCTGATTACAGGTTGCCTTTGCTGCATTTTGACATGCTGGTACTCCACAATTTGATATATGCTGCCATCTAACTCTATGGCAACCCCTTTTCTCAGCTCTCCAGCATCAATCATATAGTAACCTCCATAACTCTTTCCGATTTGGTAAGCACCCTAGCCCTGCCTTTTTCCAGGGTCGCTAAATCCTCAATTCTAACACCACCCCAGCCCGGGATATAAATTCCAGGTTCTACAGTAAAAACCATGCCATCTATAAGCAAATCTGAGGAATTGGGAGCAAGTACAGGAAGTTCATGCACTGATAAGCCAACACCATGTCCTAAACTATGCCCAAAAGCATCGCCGTAGCCAGCTTGCTCAATAATGGTTCGCGCCAGCCCATCTGCTCGAGAAGCATCCATGCCTGATGAAATTTCTTCTATAGCGGCGGTTTGCGCCTTCAAAACTATACTATAAATTTCCTGCAGAGTTTTGTCAGTTTCGCCGCAACATAAAGTGCGGCTGAAGTCGCTACAATAACCGCCAATCCTAGCTCCCATGTCAATCAGCACTGGTTCACCAAAGCAAATTAGTCTTTCACTAGGCTTAGCATGGGGTAAAGCTGAATTAGGGCCTGAGGCTACTATAATCTCGAAAGCTACTCCTTCACTTCCCCCCCGACGGAGGGACTTCTCTAGCTCCCAGGCTATCTCTTTTTCTGCTACGCCAGGATGGATTATCGATTTAGCCTGTTCAAAAGCAGCGTCGGTTAATTCCACTGCCCTGCTAATAAGCTCCAATTCCTCTGGCTCTTTTACGCTACGAAGGTGCTCTACCAGGCTGGTGGTAGGGATAAGCTCAAGGTTAATTTGTTTGGATTTTATTGCTTCGCTGAGCTCGTGATAACTATGGTAAGAAACGAAATTAGCCTCAAAGCCCAGCTTCTGACAACCTAGGTCTGATAGCAAATCAGGGAGCCAATTACTCAAGCCTCCTTTGACTTGAGTGATTTCATAATCAGGCGCTTCCCCCCTGGCTTGCTCTGTATAGCGGAAGTCAGTAGCCAGAATGGCATTATTGTTGGAGATAAGCAGCCATCCTGAAGAGCCAGTAAACCCAGAAAGGTAACGCAAGTTCTCTGCATGGGAAACTAAAAATGCATCCAAGCCCTTTTCGGTAATCACCTGCCGCAATCTCTGCAACCGCTCTATCCCCAATTTCCATCCTTTAGTTCACCTACTAAGGTTTGTAAAGCAGCAACATACCCCCTCCACCCCAAGCCACTGATTTGACCTTTCACTATAGGAGCAATTACAGACTTTGCCCGCCATTCTTCCCGGCTGTAAATGTTGGATAAGTGAACTTCGATTATCGGTAACCTAGCGTCAGCTAAAGCATCACGGAGAGAGAAGCTATAGTGAGTGAGCGCTCCAGGGTTGATGATTATACCATTGGCTGAACTTGATTGCTCCTGAATAAAATCTATAAGCGCACCTTCACTATTAGACTGAAATGTTACTACCTCTACATTTAATGCCTCGCCTTGCTTCTTCAACAGGGATTCAATTTCAGCCAAAGTCTTCTCTGTATATATTTCTTTGTCTCTTTTGCCCAGCATATTCAAATTTGGTCCATTGATAATTAAAATTCTCATGCGCTTACTCCTTTTTTGTCAGTGCGAGCGAAGCATGGCACTCTCAAGAGGTTGCTTCGGCACTTCGTGCCCCGCAATGACATCCACTCTATTTTGTTTAATTGACTCCAGCTCAGCTACTCTTGCTTTATATCCACAAGCTATACATTTCACCCAGCCTTTTCTGCTTGATACCAGAAGCTTGCCACACTGGGGGCAGGGTTCGGCTATTGGTTGATAACTTGTAGTGAATTGACACTTGGGGAAATTGCTACACCCATAAAACACCTTCTTCTTTTTGCTGACTCTTTCCACCAGTTCACCATCACACTGCGGGCAACGAACCCCCGTCTTAACCACGTAGGGCATAGTCGTCTTACATTCGGGATAGCCACTGCAGGCCAAGAACTTACCAAACCTTCCTACCTTTATCACCATGGGGCGACCACAGCTAGGGCAAGTTTCGTCAGTTGTCTTGCTCATATCGATCTTAGCTATATTGACTGAAGCCTTGCGCAGTGTATCCTCGAAGGGGGAATAAAAATCCCTCAACACAGTTACCCATTCCTGCCTACCTCGAGCTATTTTGTCCAGTTGTTTTTCCATTTGAGCAGTAAAACCAAGGTCAACAATTCTGGGGAAATGCTTATTCAAGATATCATTGACAACTATCCCCACTTCATCAGGGCACAGTTTGCCATCCACTTTATAAACATAGTCTCTCTCCTGAATGGTAGATATAATAGGGGCATATGTACTGGGACGTCCAATTCCCTTTTGCTCCAGCACTTTTATCAGTGTTGCTTCGGTGTAGCGAGGTGGTGGTTGAGTAAAATGCTGCTCGGGAAGAATTCCCAGGTAGATTAAACCATCGCCAACTTCTAGTTCAGGCAAGGAAACAAAGCTTTCTCCCCGTTCATCTTCATCCTTGCTTTCGCTGTAAACCATCATAAACCCAGGAAATTTAACCACAGAGCTAACTGCTTTAAGCAGATAGCTTTGAGGTCGCTCCGCTTCTGGCTTGTAGTTAACATTGCGTGCCTCTATATCCACACTAGTCATATCATATAAAGCTGATGACATTTGGCTTGTCACCATACGCTTCCATATAAGCTCATAAAGCTTCAGTTGGTCTGAATTAAGGAATGCCTTAATTCGCCTTGGTTCACGGTGAATTTTAGTAGGGCGAATTGCTTCGTGAGCTTCTTGTGCCCATTTTGCTTTCTTGGCGAAACTACGCGGCTTCGATGGCAGGAAATCACTTCCATACCTTTCGCTGATGAAATCTCTTGCTTCAGCTAAAGCAGTGGCAGCAACATTAGTAGAATCGGTGCGCATATAGGTAATGAGCCCTACTGAGCCTTCCTTAGCTAGAGGCAAACCCTCATAAAGTTGTTGAGCAATAACCATAGTGCGCTTAGCAGTGAAATGCAGTTTTCTCCAGGCTTCCTGCTGCAAGGTGCTGGTGATAAAAGGTGGAGCTGGTTGCCGAGCTACGTTTTTGGTTTGTATTGACTTGACTACATACTCAGCCTTCTCCAGATAGGCAACAATATCATCTGCCTCCCGCTTCTCGCAGACATCCAGCTTGGTGCCATCACTTAATCCCAGAAGCCTAGCTTTAAAGCTTGCCCCTTTTTCTTCGGGTGGAGCCAATTCAACTTCGATAATCCAATACTCATGGGGAATGAAATTTTGGATTTCTCGCTCTCGATCAACTACTATCTTCACTGTTACCGACTGAACCCTACCGGCAGAAAGGCCTCTCTGAACTTTTTTCCATAACAGCGGACTTAGTTTATAGCCAACGAGCCTGTCGAGGATACGCCTGGTTTGTTGAGCATTCACTAGATTCACGTCGATAGAGCGAGGATTTTTGAATGCTCCTTTGACTGCTCCCTCGGTTATTTCGTGGAAACCAATACGGTAAATAGGAACGTCATTCTTATCCAACTTAGCCGCTTGCACTAAGTGCCAGGAGATTGCTTCTCCTTCACGGTCAGGGTCGGTAGCCAAATAAATGGAGCTAGCTTTACTTGCCGCCTCCCTAATCTCTTTAATCACCTT
>CAZQDF010000119.1:0-5606 GCA_964592065.1 uncultured Dehalococcoidales bacterium
TATAATAACGCTTTTGTGGCAGGAAAAGGAACGGTGTTGAGATGATAGATTGGGGATTGACAGCCAAAATTGCTGGTGGTGGTTTTGGTATGGTGTTTCTCATCTTGGCAATATTAGCCCTGATAGTGTGGATAGTAGGGTTGGGAGTGCGAAGAATCTCAAAAAATAGCTCGAGGAGCAAGGAAAAGAGTCAGGAATAGCACTACTAATGCATTTTTGTAGACTTTACAAGGAGCAGAGTTGTTTGGTCTGTTAGAGAGTGGTTTTCAGCAGTTTGGCTGGGGCAATGCTTTAATGCTTCTTATTGCCGGGGGTCTCATTTACTTAGGGATCGCAAAAAAGATGGAGCCCCTTTTATTGATACCAATAGGATTTGGCATCCTGTTGGTTAATCTGCCTCTTGGTGGCGTGATGGATTATAGACTAGAGGTGAGGTCTCTTGAAGCAGGCAACGTGGTTGAAGTACAAATGCAGGAAGGGGAGCGGTTTCAAGAGGGAAATATCCTTTGCCAATTAGACTCTGGGGCGGTAGTGACTCCGATTTATGGCAGAGTTGAGGATATTAAGGTGTCGCCGGGTCAACGTATTGAAGCTGGAGATGTAGTAGCTTCAGTTCTAACCACGGCACAAACTGATCAATCGGAACTGCCGACCGAACCACTGGGATTGCTTTCCAGAATATTTGCGTTTGGCATCATGTGGCAGGTGATTCCTCCTCTTATCTTTCTTTGCTTAGGAGCATTAACTGATTTTGGCCCTATGCTTGCTAATCCCAAAACCTTGTTTCTTGGTGCCGGGGCGCAGTTTGGGGTTTATTTTGCCTTTTTTGCGGCATTACTCTCGGGGTTTACTATCCCTGAAGCATGCTCTATAGGCATAATTGGTGGTGCTGAGGGACCAACGACGGTTTATGTTACCTCTATCCTTGCTCCCCATATAATAGGTGCTACTGC
Source organism: uncultured Dehalococcoidales bacterium (assembly GCA_964592065.1). Lineage (GTDB taxonomy): Bacteria > Chloroflexota > Dehalococcoidia > GIF9 > AB-539-J10 > JAFGBN01. The sequence goes on from CAZQDF010000119.1 coordinate 954, forward strand.
TGTGGCTTGCTATTCCTATATGGCGCTTGTGCCTATTATCCAGCCACCCATAATAAGGCTCCTTACCTCAAAAAAGGAAAGGGCTATATATATGAAGCCACAGTTAAGAGAGGTAGCACAGTTGGAGAAGATATTATTCCCCATAATTTCAGCTATTGTAATTATACTGATTGTTCCCATGGCAGCTCCACTTATTGGTTGTTTTATGGTTGGGAATCTATTTCGGGAAAGTGGTGTTGTTGAGAGACTTAGTAATACCGCCCAAACAACGCTGATTGATATTTTGACCATCTTCTTAACTTTATCTATAGGAGCGAGTATGCCAGCAGAAAATTTCCTTCTGCCCAAGACTTTATTAGTCCTAATTTTAGGAGTAGTAGCCTTTGCCACTGCTACTGCTGCTGGTGTGATATTAGCTAAAATAATGAATTTATTCTCCAAGGAAAAAATAAACCCCATGATAGGGGCTGCTGGGGTATCAGCGGTTCCCATGGCAGCAAGGGTAGTTCAAGTAATGGGGCAGAAAGAGAATCCAAGGAATTTCCTTTTAATGCATGCTATGGGGCCAAACGTGGCTGGGGCTATTGGTGCTGCTATTGCTGGAGGGGTATTCTTAGGCATGGTAGGATAGGTCGCAATGTGGCGGGTACTATCGCTATCTCGGTGCTTGCTGGCGCATTCAGGTCTATAGTCTAAATGAACCCAGCTTATTTTTAATAGGGTGCTTTCATATCCTTGGCTTGACAGTCGCTTTTCGCAAGGGCTATATTTTAAGTAACGAGGGCCATTAGCTCAGTTGGTTAGAGCACAGTCCTGATAAGACTGGGGTCTGTGGTTCGAGTCCACAATGGCCCACCATAGTGTACAATAGACAGAACTGGCAGTTTCTCTTCAGTGATTCCCTTAGGTAGCATCGGTATTGTATAAGTTAGTAACACGTCATCGCCGGTTACCTTCACTTCTTTTACGAAACTTCTTATGAATGATTTCCTTTCGGCAAGAGAACTTTCGCTAAGTACGTTACGTAGATCCGATACGCAACGAGCGACGGATTCAGCATCTGCCAGTTCCACACGCCTGCCAGAGAGTTCATCCTCTAGTTCCAACCTTGCAGCACGTAATCGCTCCTGCCGCTGTCTCAGTTGCTGAATCCGTGGAGTCAGGTCAGTAAGTTGTATCTTTCCGGTTTCGAGAGCGTCGTATAGCCTCTCTAATCGACGATCTGTATCCGCGATTGCATCGATAATGCTATTGAGGCGTTGTTGGTATTCTATTGAGAGGCTATCCATCTCCTCGTTCACCATATGTACCAATCTGGTGAGATTCTCAGTAGTCAATACATGCTCTTTTATCTTGTCGACAACCAAGTTCTCAAACTGCTGGCTATTAAGACGAGGGGATGGACATGAGCCCGCTCCCTTCTTTTGCAGTGTTCCGCATACGTAATAGGTGAATTGTCCACTCTTAGCATCCTGTCCCACTAAAGCTTTGCCGCAATGGCCACATCTGGCTAGCCCACTCAAAAGGTATCGGCTTGCCACCCGCTTGGGGTGAAGGTTAGCTGGGGCTCGCTCCTTGAGAAGGGTATGAACCTGGTCAAAAATGCTCTTATCGATAATAGCAGGCCAGGCATTCTCAACTCTGATAGGCGGGAGGTCATGTATGCTGTTACGTCCCCAGATTAGGGTGCCGGTGTAAACCTCGTTAGTAAGTATTTTGCGGATGGTAGTCTTTATCCAACCCTTACCTCTGGGTGCGGCGATTCCCTGTTTGTTCAGCTGTTTTGCGATTTCTATCAGTCCTTTCCCTTCCAGTAATTGATTAAATATGTGAGTCACTATCCGGGCCTGGTTCGGCTCGACGTTGAGCTTGGTGCGCTCTTTCTCGCCGTCCTTCACCTTAACCTTACAATATCCGAAAGGGGCCTGAGCTGGAATATAGAAGCCGCGGGACGCGCTCTCTCGCATCCCTCTGACGACATCTTCCCCAAGATTAGCCGAGTAGAACTCATCCAGGCTCTCAATGATGGCCTCCAGTAGCTTTCCGGTCGGAGTATCCTCCGCAGGTTCACTTATTGAGACTACCCGGATTCCGTTCTTGCGGAGCATGGTCTTAAACACGATTGAATCTTCACGGCTACGCGCAAAGCGAGAATACTTCCAGACCAGAATAAGGGCAAAAGGCCTTGCAGAGCGGCGGGTGGCGGAGATCATCTCCCGGAAAGCGGGCCTATCTGTGGTTTTTCCACTCTCGGCTTCATCCACAAATTCCCTTACCACTTCGTGTCCATTCCTGACGGCATAGTCTCTCAGAGCTTTAAGCTGGGCTGAAATGGATAGGGCAACGTCCTGTTTTTCTGATGAAACCCTGGCATAAAGTGCGACTTTCACGATATTCCTCCTTGAACAATAGCAGTTGGTCATAGAGGACAGTACTTACAGTGTCCAGGTACTATGCGCCTTAACCTTATTATCGCCAACTCCTCTCCAAGTTTGCTTGTGACGCGGGTAATTTCAGCGATTGTTTTTTCTAAATCGCGATATTCTTCCCACTCTCTTAGATGAGATTCCAGATCTTCCAAGACCTGCCGTATTATCCTTACGTACTCCTGGCTATGCTCTATATCCATTCTAGCTATCTCGAAGATGCCGTAGTGACACCTTACAAACCTTTCTTCAGGAGCTTCAATAATCAGGTCGTCTTTGAGGCTAAGCCCTTTATTTCCCTGGGACCATAGACTTGCCTGGGAGATAAGAGCTTGGACAATGCCGACAGTAACAGTATCAAGGCCAGCACTGACAATAGGCATCAGCCTGGCATCTGTTCGGACTGCTTCTTGAATCAGGCTTTTGATTTTCTGCGGTAGGTCGCTGCGTTTTTGGTTGAGGCTCCGCAGTTTGGATATGTAGCTCCATATCGGCGAGCGAGGTAAATGTTCTCGCAAGGCAGCTTCTATAAAGTTGCTATCCTGTATTGGCTCAACATTGACCCCTGATATCCACCAGGAATTCAGCATTTCGGCATAACTGCGCAAATCATCATAGTGCCGTTCTAGAGCATTACGCAGTACTGCGGCTCTGGCTTCTTTCATCTCCCTCTCCTGCTTGGCGAGTTCGATATGCTTCCTGACCGTGCGGACGTCAAAGTCGCCACTGTCAGCTATTTTCGGTACCGACTCCCCCATCTCACTACGTCTGAGCCAGTCGCGCCGCTGGTCGGCTTTTACCGGTGGTTTTTTATATCTTTTTCCCATAATTGTACTCCTTGTACTAGAGATTCTTGCATTATGTCTAATGTTATCATGTTCTTTAGGTGCTGTCAAGTGCTTAGCCGTGCATTGCGAATGTTTTAATAATGTGTTTTAGTACTATTAGATGTTATTTTATTCTAACATGAATATACCAGAGAGTACAGACCGCGAGATGAATAATTCAGAAAGTCCGGAATATCGAACGGACTCAGCGGCATTGCGGTTGCTAGCAAAGATAATTGCCCGCAACCTCGTAAAGAGGAATAGCGCGGTTGAGCACAAGGCATATCTGAAGACGGATCATCTGCCAACATCAAGGGACGATCATGAAAGTCTATCTTGAACCAGACGAAATAATAGTGCTTGAGAATCAGGGCAGCAATCTTAGGGACCAGCTTCTCATCCGTATATTGTTTCACCTAGGATGCCGCGTCTCGGAAGCTCTAGATATCACGGTAGAGGACGTTGACCTTGTCAAGGGCACCGTCACTATCGAGCATCTAAAGATGCGCATGAACTTATCCTGTCCGCACTGCGACGCCAGGATTGGCAAGAGCCATATCTATTGTCCCAACTGTGGAGCAAGGGTAGAAAGAGCAGTCGCTGAGGAGAAGGAGCATCGCAGGGTGAGAACACTGCCATTGGATGACAACACACTGAAAATGCTCGAGGATTACATTTCGCGTGGCGGCCCGGTTTCGCGAAAAGGCAAAAGGCTCATCTTTGGTATCAATCGCCATCGAGCCTGGCAGGTCGTGCGGGAATGTGCTGAGAGAGCTAACCTACCACACCTGATCAATCCTGAGACGGGCAGGGGGCGTGGGGTGAGCCCGCACAGGCTCAGAGATGCTTTTGCTGTTCATGCCGTCAAAATCGATGATTCAGGCGATGGTCTGAGGCTTCTTCAAGAACAATTGGGACATGCAAGCTTTAACACGACAGCCAGGTATAGGAAGGTCGGAGGTAAAGAACACAGAGAGTGGTATGACAAGCTATGGCAAGAGCATAAGCACTAGACCGCCTCTGCCGTTGAGACCAACAAGAGGCGGTTTTCTTCGTCCCTTCGGCTGCGGCTGGTTTATTCGCGAGTTTCTCTTAGGCCATGGCCCTGAAGGTTCACCAACGATAGCCCCCAATACCGGTGCTCCCCAGTCGGACATCTTCTACCATTATAAGATGGCTCTTCGCAGGGCCACTGCTCTTGACAAGGCCACGAGAGCGGAGGAGAAGAGAGCTAAGCGTGAGGAGCGACGAATCAATCCCGATAACATTGAAAGGCTTGCCGAAAGGTATCTGGGCCGCATGCCCTACAAAGCTCAGGGATGCCGCTACCACTCCTTCGTAGTCTACTTCTCCAACCTCCAAAGATTAGGCTGGGTGGAATTCACGGGCAGAGAAGAGCC
>CAZQDF010000120.1:0-5599 GCA_964592065.1 uncultured Dehalococcoidales bacterium
ATAAAAACTATATATTATATGGGAGAGCATCTCCAAAGGCCTGCCACAGCTTCTGGCTGAAAGCGGATGGCAGATTGTTTAATAGTCACCGAGTGTTATTAGCGGATTGCTAAATAATTTGCTTTTCCCCTTGCATTGCTCAAAATTAAAAGTTACTATGTTCCCAATTGAACACAAGCAAAGTATCCAAGCTATCCCTATTCCCTTTAACCGCCGAGGTGGATAATCAAGGTCATCTCTGTATCGGCGGCTGCGATGTCGTCGACCTAGCTAGAGAATTCGGCACTCCCCTCTATCTTTTCGATGAGTTCACCCTTCGCTCCAAATGCCGTGAATTTAAAGATAAGTTCTCCAAACACTATGCCAACATCTTGGTCATCTACGCCTCCAAGGCCTTTCTGAATAGAGCGCTAGCCCTAATCCTTAAGGAAGAGGGTTTAGGGCTTGATGTTGTCTCAGGAGGGGAGCTTAGCATCAGCCATTCAGTAGAATTTCCGTTGGATAGAGTTTATTTCCACGGCAATAACAAGACGCCAGAGGAGCTAAAGCTAGCCCTAGATTGGGGCATCGGCCGCGTTGTGGTAGATAACTTCTGTGAGCTCGAATTGCTGAGTTCCCTGACTAAGGAAAAGGATATTAGTCAGGATATCTTGCTTCGCATCACCCCAGGAGTTGATCCCCATACCCACCAATACACTGCTACAGGAACGCTAGACAGCAAGTTCGGTTTTTCTTTAGCTACGGGACAAGCTGAAGAGGCGGTAAAACAAGCTATGTCAGCCTCTAAGCTTAACCTTTTGGGGTTACACTTCCACCTCGGCTCTCCAGTGTCTGAGACAAAGCCCTATGAATTAGCTATAGAGCTCGTTCTCCATTTCGCCCGAGAAGTTAGCCAAAAATACGGTTTCCATATTAGTGAGTTTAGCATTGGTGGTGGCTTCGCCATCCCATGCACCTTAGATTCGAAGGAGCCCACTGTGGACGATTATGCTAAGGCTATAATCTATAAGCTAAACAGCTTTATTCCAGAGTCAGGACTAGGCTACCCCCGACTCATTATCGAACCTGGAAGAGCAATTGTAGGGCAAGCTGGAATAGCACTATACACCGCAGGAGCAATAAAGGAGATACCCGAAGTGAGGAAATATGTCTGCATTGATGGTGGCATAGCCGACAATATCCGCCCTGCACTTTATGGAGCCAAATATGAAGCTTTGGTAGCCAACAAAGCTCTGGAGGCAGAAGGTGACATAGTTACTATTGCAGGCAAGCTTTGTGAATCTGGAGATATCTTAGTAAGGAATACCAATTTGGCTTCAGTGCAGTCCGGTGATATCATAGCCATTCCAGTTTGCGGTGCCTATTCTATACCCATGTCGAGCAATTACAACGCCTTGCCCAGGCCAGCTATAGTTATGGTAGAGAAGGGCAAAGCGCGTCCTGTTCGGCGACGGGAAAGTTATCAGGATTTGATGAAACTGGATGTAATTTAGATGTGGCAAGTTATAGGGCAGGACAAAGTTTTAGATTTGTTGGATCGCAGTCTTGAAGAGAATAACACAGCTCACGCTTATCTCCTCGTAGGGCCACATCATGTAGGCAAAAGAACCTTAGCCCTTAATTTAGCCCAAGCTCTAAATTGCGATGGCCACAAGCCACCTTGCGGTCAATGTTACTCCTGTCACCGAATCCTTGAGCACAAGCATGCTGATGTTATCTGTATTGGCTTGGATTCTAAAACAGAGATTGGCATTGATGCCATGAGAGAGCTTCAACGCTTGGCTAATCTGCCCCCCTACGAAGGTAAGCGTAAGGTGTTTATTATTGAGGATGCCGAGTATCTATCCACTGAGGCAGCCAACTCCCTGCTTAAGATACTGGAAGAGCCGCCACCTAAAGTAGTTTGGCTTTTGTTAACCGCTGAGGAGGCACGCCTCTTGCCCACGATTATCTCGCGATGCCAGAGGCTAAAATTGAAGCCTATGCCCTTAGAGCAAGTGGAGCAAATACTTATTAGTGGATATAACATTGATGCAGATAAAGCAAAACTTTTGGCTCGGTTGTGCCATGGTTGCCTTGGCTGGGCACTATCCTCCCTGGCTGACGACATACTAGAACAGCGATCTCAAAGGGTAACTAAGCTATCTTCTCTAACAAGCGCCAGCTTAGAGCAGAGGTTTGCCTATGCCCAGGAGTTAGCAACCCAATTTAGCCAGAACCGTAGGTCCGTAGTAGAGGTGATGGGGACTTGGCTCGGTTGGTGGCGTGATTTGATGCTTATCAAAGGTGATTGCAAGGAGGCCATCGCCAATATAGACTACGAAATGGCCTTGGAAAAACAAGCAAAGAGCTTGAGTTTAAACGAAATTAAAGAGTTCTTGGCTAATTTACACCTGGTACAAGAGGAAATTTCTAAAAATGTTAATCCCCGCTTAGCGGTTGAATCGCTAATGCTCAATTTACCCAAGAAAAATAACTGATTTTCCTGAAAGTCAAGAGGTTATTAATGTCTAACATAGTTGGAGTCTGTTTTAAGCCCAGAGGCAAGCTACTTTACTGCGATGCGGCTGATATATCACTACAGTTCGGCGACTATGTAGTACTAGATACTAGTCATGGGTTGGACCTAGCTAAAGTCGTCGTTCCCGAAGCTCGAATTCAACAAAGTGACTTAAGCGAGCAGTTAATGAGAGTGGTACGCCTAGCTAAGATTGAGGATTTAGAAAAGGCTCGGCAGAACCAAGAAAGCGAAGCCCTGACTAAGTGCCATGAAATGGTGACCAACCTTGGCTTAAAGATGAAGCCTTTAGCAGTTCATTCTGATCTCAAGAGTGGTCGAGTAACTATATTTTTTAGTGCTAAGGAGAGAGTCGACTTCCTGGGATTGGCTCGGAAGTTAAGCCGCAGCCTGGAAACACACGTTGCATTAAGGCAAGTAGGACCAAGGGATGAGGCTAAACTGATAGGTGGCATAGGTAAGTGTGGTTATCCTTTATGCTGCCAAAGCTTCCTAACTGGCTTTCCCTCAGTGTCCATTAGAACGGCCAAGGAGCAAGGTTTAGCCCTAAACCCTATGAAGACATCAGGCATCTGTGGACGGCTCCTTTGCTGTCTGGCATACGAAAGCAAAGAGTACTCTGATATGAAGGAGAGGATGCCTCGGATGGGTCAGGAAGTATCAACACCCTTTGGCAAAGCTAAGGTAGTGAGCGTCAGCCCGATAAAAGAAAACGTGTCAGTTGAACTTAAAGATCAGACCATTAGAGAACTACCTCTGGATCAACTAGCTTGGGGGAAGAGTTGAGGAGGCAAATATTTTTGCCACTCACGATGGCTATTAAGATAGTAAAATGGAATGTAGAACCCATTACTATGAGGTGAGTGTGGCTGGTGCAGCAGCCTCATCCCGACTTCGTGTGGTGCATGCCCACCTTTGCGACGATTGCAAGGAATGCAAGCGCTAACTACATTCTCCCAAGTATGTTCCCCCCCTCGTCCTCTTGGAATAACATGGTCTAAGGTAAGTTCCCTAATCCGTCGTCCACAATACTGGCAGGCATATTGATCACGATTAAACACTTCAAATCTGGTCAATTTCCTTTGATGGTGTGGCCGCTTAACCATATAAACGAGGCGAATCACCGACGGTATTTGAAAAAATTGGTTAATAGAATGGAGCTCACCTCTGCCGTTTTCCAGCACTTCAGCTTTGCCACGGAAAACTAGCACTATAGCCCGACGGGTACGACACAAATTAAGGGGCTCATAGCCTTGATTAAGAACTAAAACCGGGGAATCTACCATAACTAGGCCTTCTGCATCAGCGTTGGCTCATTTTAACAATCATATATTTCAATTGCAATAATCTGGCATTCAGGAATAATGCCTTTTGGGAACGCTAGCTTGCCTTGCGGGTTTCACATTGCCACGATAATCAGGAGCAATGATATTGAATACCAGGCTTAGTCTTGGGTCTACCATTCGTGAGCTAATTCGTGTTTCAATCTCATCCAGGGAAAGGCATGTAGTGACCACCATCGGCAGTCTGGCATTATAACGGTAATTAATCAATTGATATAGCTTCTCCTGAGCCCATAATGTGGCCGATTGCTCCCCAAAATCATCGAGTATCAACAACGGAATTTCTTTAACCCTCTCGAAAAATTCATCGTAGGATATTTTGCTATCTGGGCTGAATGTAGAGCGCAAATGGTCAAGAAGGTCAGGGACAACTACAAAAAAGACTGGTTTTCCTTGTGCCAGCCTATTATTGGCGATAGCTGCTGCCAAATGAGTCTTACCACAACCATTATCACCTGTAAATATTAACCAACCCTCTGGGGAGCGAGCGAATTCTACTGCTAGGTGAAAAGCTTGGTGCAAATTTTGACGCTTCTCTAGAGGCAAATCTACTCTCTTCTGGTCAAAATTGTCGAAGGTCATATTTCGTAGTAGCTCTAATTTTAAGCTACTTTGGTACTCCAGTCTCGATCTCTGCTCAGTTTCCCATACTTGGCAAAATTCATTGCCGATAAAATGCCCACGTAGGCGTTCATCAAGTTTTCCTAGCGGCACATCGGTGGTGATTACTGTTGCCAGCCTGGTGTTGAAGCGGTGGTTGAGGAGTTGTTCCAATTTTTCTTTAGTCCAAGGTGTAGCGCTCTCCATAGTAAAATCATCCAGCACTAGCAAAGGTGTATTCTTTACTTGCTCAAATAACTCATCATAAGTAATGTTGCTTGTGGGACTGAAAGCAGAGCGGAGGTGGTCTAGAAGATCGGCAACGCCAATATAAAATACAGGCTGCCCTAAGCTAAGACGGTGGTTGGCAATAGCACAAGCCAAGTGCGTTTTACCACAGCCGCTAGAACCTAAAAATACTAGCCAACCCTCAGGATTATCAGCAAAAGCTCTGGCAGCTTGGTAAACCTGAGTAAAGTGCTCCTGGAAAATAGCATCCTCCGTCTTTCCTTTAGGGGATAAATTATCAAAGGTAAGCTGCGATAGAGAGCCAAGATTGCTATATTCCTCCAGGTATTCCGTTTTTTTCTTTCTTAGCTCCCCTTTGCTGCACTGACAGGGTACTACTCGGCTAAAATCAGGTCGCCCTGAATCTAAAAGTGGATGAACGAACCCAGCCCCTTTGCAAATGGGACAGACTTCACTCTCTCCCTTCGAAGGAGTGGGAGTGCTATCTTTTGACCAGGTGCCCGTATTTGCCTTTGATAAATTTGTCGGGATCACCCTTTTTAATGCCTCTCCTATACTCTCCACTATCCTTACCTTCGCTAGCCCACCTCTCAAGAATGCGAGCGATATATTTCCAGCTGCGTTTATTCATCGTAACTGCTTCCTTAAAGGCCTCATTAATCCATGGAGATGGATAAAGCCTCTCAGCCTCTTTAAGTTCTTCGGCAATCATTGGCGTTATTATGCCTATATTCTGCTCATACAGAGTAAAGATATTATGTCTTATTTCCCCTTTTTCAGACATCATTTCCCCAAGAGGGAATTCTCCTGGCTTAAAGTTCTCAGCTTGCTTCCTGTTAGATTCCGTGTTAATAAAGTAAATATCCTTAGCTTCTTCACCTATATTTAA
>CAZQDF010000121.1:0-5558 GCA_964592065.1 uncultured Dehalococcoidales bacterium
CTGTAGTAAGTAACCTTATTGAAGGCTTTATCCGCATCGGTGTCTTCGTTGCTTACCTCAAAGCGATAGGGCTAATGCCTGATATTAAAAAGGTTTTCGCTTACCATGGGGCAGAGCATAAAGTAGTCAATGCCTATGAAGCTGGCAGCCCCTTAGAAGTAGAAGCAATTAGGGATTATTCCACCGCGCATGCTCGCTGTGGCACTAGTTTCATATTTATCGTCCTCATCCTTGCCATACTAATCTTTGCTTTGCTTGGTCGCCCCCCAATGTGGCTACGAATCCTATCACGCGTAGCCCTTCTTCCAGTCATTGCTGCTTTTAGCTATGAAATCATAAAGTTTAGTGCAAACCACATCAAAAACATCGCAATCCGAATTCTCTTAGCACCGGGACTGATGTTGCAAGCTATGACTACTAGAGAACCTAATGATAGCCAGATGGAAGCTGCTATATCAGCATTGAATGAGGTCATCGAGGCTGAGGAAGCTGTGGATTCAAGCTACAATATAAACAATTACTAGAAGGTACTTTATATTATCCACATTAGAGACAGGAAATAAGTTAGTTATGCCAAACGAATGAGCGAGTTTCCCCTATAAAAACCAAACCGTTCAGGACCAATTACAGCAGCTTCTATATTAGGTTGGGTACTTGGTGGGTTTTGCCTTATTGCCGCAATAATTCTTTTCACTCTAGCTGCTCTCTGGGCAGCGATGCTCCCAGATACTGCCTTCATCACCCTTATGGCCATAAGACGGGGCAATTTAGTCAGTTAAGTTAAGAAAAGGTTCTGCGGAGATTTAGCTGGTTGGCCACTAGTCGAAGCTCCGGGTGTTTCTGGATATAATTATGTCTACGATAACGATGTTGACAACCACTTCGTTGCCGAGTTTGTGACAGTATATTTTGAGTATGACAGATGGATCGAGGTCGGCTGGTTGAAGTCAACTAGCCCTTACGAAACGAAGACGGTGTTCTACGTCGGCTGGAAGACGGGAGATGATTTTCAGCAAGAACTTTTTGGAAATGCCCAATACAATACCAGCCACAATTACAAGATTTACAAGGCAGGTAATTACTGGAAAGTCTACATCGACGGTTCTCTCAAGAAATTTCTTGCAGCAGCATGGCAAGAGGGAGATATCATGGCACAATCCGAGTCACAAGACTCTGCCAGCCCTCCCGTGAATGAGCTAGAGGGGTATCACTCCGACTTAAGGTATTATACCGGTAGCAGCTGGATCTGGTGGGATGATATGTATCCAAGTTCCGATGCCCCATATTATTGTCTTTGCGAGATAAGTTCCCACGAATTTACTACCTCTGGTGCTTTTCCCGAGTGGAGCCTTGACTGGACAGACGAGTGTATCGTTACCAAGGAGGAAGCTCTGGAGGTAGTTATGTGCTACTTCTCGGGTGAACCCCATAACGGCCACGTGGTTTCAAAGTGTGATGCCCTGTGGCTGGTCAACTGCTATATGTCGCAGTGCATGAGGCAATATCCATGTTGATTAGACCGCCAAAGAGAGGCGATGAAGTTCGCAAATACATTTGTGTTGGCTATTAAGCTGTATCCTCGTTTTCCAACTGCTGAAAGAAGCAAGTCCGATTGCCTGTGTGACACACTGGTCCTGTAGGCTCGGCTTGAACAAGAAGGGTATCACTATCGCAATCCTTGATAATGGACCTCAATCTGAGGAAATTACCTGAAGTTTCTCCTTTATGCCACAGTTCCTGCCGACTGCGGCTATAGAACCAGACATCTCCACTGGAGACTGTTCGCTTTAGTGATTCCTTGTTCATGTAGCCCAGCATGAGAATCTCGCCATTCTTGGCATCTTGAATAATAGCGGGGATCAAGCCTTTATCATCAAATTTTAACATTCAACCTCCGAATTTAATTATTGCTTGTTCCAGATTAATATCTCTAGTGTAAAGAGCTTTCCCTATAATAACTCCTTCCACCCCCAGCTCTTTAAGCCTGTGTAAATGTTCCAATTTAGAGATACCTCCAGAAGCAATAACAGGAATATTTATTTCGGCAACCAATCTGCTTACCATGTTAAAATTAGGCTCGCTGAGGGTGCCGTCTCTTTTTATGTCGGTATAAATGAATCGCCTCACCCCGGCTTCCACCATCTCTCGACTTAGATCTAAAGCATCAATAATCGTATCTCTTTGCCACCCATGAATAGCTATTTTGCCATCTCGGGCATCAAGGCTCACTACTATTGCTTCTCCAAATCGCTGACAAAGCTTTTTTACCAATTCGGGATTTTCCACGGCTACTGTTCCTAGAATTATGCGGCTTACCTTCTTCTGTAGCAAATCCTCCACTGTATCTTCTCGCCTGATGCCGCCACCCAACTCTAGCAGCAAACTGCTCTGTTTCATTATTTCCTCGACCACTGCTATATTTCTTGGCTTTCCCATAGCTGCCCCATCTAAATCAATCACATGAAGCCATTGTGCCCCTTGGGAATACCACTTCAAAGCTACTGCTGCCGGTTCGCTATCAAAGACAATTTGCTGATTATAATCACCCTGATATAGCCTCACGCATTCCCCACCCCTAAGGTCAATAGCCGGGATTATCTCCATTGGTAACCTTCTCCTGATAGCGAGCCAAGGTGAAAACTAAGTCAGAGAGGCGATTGAGATATTTCAATACCTCTTCATTCGCCAATTGTCCTGCCTCCTTTAAAGCCACTGCTCTCCTCTCAGTACGCCGTATCACCGTCCGAGCTACATCCAGAGCTGCCGAACTCACGCAAGCGCCAGGAATAATAAACTCGTGAGGTATCTCAATCCTAGCTTCAAAATCGTCTATTAAACCTTCCAGCCTCTGCACCATCTCTGGCTTAACCACTTTCCCTTTTTGCGATTCAGGATATCGCTCTAACGGAGTCGCTAGTTCAGCCCCCACTACAAACAAATCCTGTTGCAAACTAAACACAATATTCTTGACTTCAGGTTGGCAAAAGTTTCTGGCCAGTCCTAGGGCTGAAACCGCCTCATCAATAGCGCCATAAGCTTCACACCTTGCATCAGACTTAGCCACCCTCACACCATAAAGAAGGCTAGTCTCCCCCTTATCACCCTTCCTGTTAAACGTCTTCACAGATTACCTCAAGCCAAACAAGATACTCAGGTTAGCGTATTAGATTATAACGGAACGAAGGGCAAGTTGTCATTGCCAGCGTTTCACGTGTTAGCTGCGAGCCAAAGGCGTGGCAATCCCTCTGAGATTACTTCACCACAAACGTGCCTCCTAGCTAACAAGGAAGAAAATCACGTGTCACTAGTCATATGAACGAGTCCACAAGTGCGCCAAGCATGATATAAGACATCAGACTGGTTTCCCTAATATTCTAAGCTAGAACATTCTACATACTACCCCTCTTATAGACAAAGCCGAACCAACCCCTTAGCAGAACAAAATGCTGCCAAACTTTCGTCATGTAGGACGAATTTCCTACCCAAACAGGACTTTTGGGTGATTCACAACCAGCCGAAGCGGGTCTAATATAGAACTGAGGTGAAGAGGCGTGGAGGGGCTGACCAGTATAGAACAGGGGTGAAGAGGTGTGGAGGCGCCAACCAGCAGAACGCCTAATCAGAGTTTATCTCACGGAGGTAGCAAATGAAGCAGACGTGGAAGGCTACGGCCATTATTATTGCTCTCAGTCTCCTGCTTAGTCTAGCAGGCTTTGCCTCGCCAGCATTTGCCGATGATGCCCAGGGGGGAAGTTTTGCCTCTGACCGTTTCATAGTCCAGTTCGAGCCCGGCACTAGCAGCAGCGATATGGCTCGAGTGCATCAGCAAGTGGGAGGTAAATTGGAGGCCACCATTCCCGAACTTGCAGTTCAAGTAGTCACCGTTCCTCATCACCTGATGTTCCCTAAATCCCAGGCTTATCGCTCCGATAGCAAAGTGCGTTGTGTTGAGCCTGATTATGTGGCGGAACTCGTTGATGTCCCTAATGACCCCTATTTCAATAACAATTACCAGTGGGGTATGTTCAAAGTCAAAGCCACCCAGGCCTGGGATATAACCCACGGCAGCTCCAATATCCGCATCGCTATTCTGGATACTGGCATTGACAGCGGCCACCCCGATTTAGGAGCTAAAGTAGTAGCTAAGAAGAATTTTACCAATAGTAGTACGGCGGAGCCAGCTAATAGTCACGGCACCCATGTTGCTGGCATTGCCGCTGCTATAACCGATAATGGCGTCGGCGTTGCTGGTTTGGGCTATAACTCAAGCCTTATGAATGTGAAAGTGTTGGACGACGATGGCACCGGCTACTACTCCTGGATCGCCCAGGGCATTATCTGGGCAGCCAACAATGGCGCCGATGTAGTCAACCTCAGTCTGGGTGGAAGCAGTTTTTCCTCAACACTGCAGCAGGCGGTGGACTACGCCTGGGACCATGGCGTTGTAGTGGTAGCCGCCGCTGGCAATGATGGAAGTTCCAACCGTCTCTACCCCGCCTACTACGATAACTGCATAGCAGTTGCCGCCACCGATGCCAATGACAACCTGGCTTCATGGTCAAATTATGGCAGTTGGGTAGACGTCGCCGCTCCTGGCTCAGCTTATTCTACTGAGCCCAATGGTCAATATGGCTATATGGCCGGCACATCTATGGCTTCTCCGTATGTTGCTGGCCTGGCCGGTCTGGTCTTCTCCGTTGTCAGCGATACTAATGGCAATGGCCGGCTTAACGACGAAGCAAGGTCAAGAATAGAAGCTAGCTCCGATGATGTTGGCATAAATGTAGCCTATGGCCGCATCAATGCCTACCAGGCAATGCAAGGCTCATCATCACCACCCCCACCCCCATCAACTGGCCAAATCTCAGGAACTATCACCGATGCCGATAGCGGAAAGGCCGTAAGCGGAGCCACAGTTACCAATGGCACAGCGTCAGCCACCACAAATTCAAATGGAAGCTACACCATCTCCAATGTCCCTCAGGGAACCTATACCCTCACCGCTTCAGCCAGTGGCTATCAAAGTTCTTCCAGGACCATAACTGTATCTTCAGGACAAACAGCTACCGCCAACTTCTCCCTCGCCAAGGAAGCATCACCAGCTAACAGCATGTGGGCCGAAAGCATAACCTGTACCCCCAGCGGCTCTGAGCTGCAAATCAAGGTGAAGGTGGTAAATTCTGAGCCGGTAAGAAGGGCAACGGTCAGGCTGGACCTCAAGAAAGACGGAAGGCGAGTCTTGTATTCCTCCGGCACCACCAATTCCGCCGGCGAAGCCACCTTCCGCTTGCGGCGAGCCACTGAAGGAGAATACCTGGCAACGCTGACCTACCTCAGGCACAGCCAGTACACCTGGGATGAAAGCCAGGGAGTGAGCTCGGCTAGCTATACCCTCGGCAGCGAGCCACCATCGACTAACAGCATGTGGGCCGAAAGCATAACCTGTACCCCCAGCGGCTCTGAGCTGCAAATCAAGGTGAAGGTGGTAAATTCTGAGCCGGTAAGAAGGGCAACGGTCAGGCTGGACCTCAAGAAAGACGGAAGGCGAGTCTTGTATT
>CAZQDF010000122.1:0-5528 GCA_964592065.1 uncultured Dehalococcoidales bacterium
TTGCAACCTCTTAGTCATAGCAGGATAAGCCCTCAGCGACTCTCTTCGATGAACCAGGATGACTTCATTAGCTTTGCTCTTGGCTACTAGTGCACTTTTTGCTGTGCTATTCCCTCCGCCTACCACCAGGACTCTCTTGTGAGAGAATTGGTCATAATCTCGCTTGGCATAATAGGATATGCCCTTGCCGGCAAGCTTGTCCTCTCCAGGGACACCGAGCTTTTGCATGGTGCTGCCTGTGGCCAGTATGATGGCTTTAGCCTGGTACTGATTCGACTCAGTGGTTACAAGTAAGTTCTTGGTATCAAGGCTTAATACGTTCTCCCGCCTTAGTTCTGCCCCGATGCCATCGGGAGGCGGCGATGTGACTTGCTTCCGCATGTAGTTCATCAGCACCTCGCCATCGCCAGGCGCGAAACCCGGATAGTTACTCACAGTGTAAGCGATGGCCCCTTGTCCACCCACCCAGTTAGCCTCCAGAACCAGCGTGCTCCAACCATCGAGCTGGGTAAAGATCGCCGCTGATAACCCGGCAGGGCCAGCTCCAACGATGATGACGTCCCTTTTTTCCATGCTATGCCTCCTTTCATTAGTTGAGTTGGGGTGTCATATATGCGTCCGGCTTACAGCATCCTAATTGCCTCCAAAGGGCAAGATTCAACGCATGTACCACAGTCTTGGCAGAAGCCCGGAATGGGATAGGGCAAATCGTATGGCTCCTCTTGCTTCCAAAGCTTAGTGGGACATTCAAGAACAGCAGCGCACACCCCTTTGTCACATCTCTCCGGGTGGCATTTCTCATAGTCCACCGCTACCTTCAATTTTGGTTCTAGCACTTTTGTCTTCCAGCTAGAGTAACCATAAACATCCCTCGCATTACAGGTGCACAAGATCTACGACTAGAGGCAGTTTAGATTTGAGAACCTTGCCCTCGAAATTCTGGCCTGTGATCTACTTTGGCACTCCTCTTGTGTGAAAAATGGTTATTTTTGCCGTCAGAACACCCAGCAAGGTAAGAAACTACCTTTCCTGCTCCTTACATTTATGGCAATAACCTTCCAAATATAGCTCGACCTTGGTCACAGAAAAGTCATTTTTGCGTTGCACCTCTGCTATCAATTTGCGAATTAGGGGACTATCAAACTCAATGACTTGTCCACAACTTTGGCATACTAGATGCTCGTGTTGCCCTAAGTGCTTCATCTCATAGTAACAGCGCGTCTGTCCTAGATGCCTTTCATCTATCAAGCCGCGTTCCTTAAACAAGTGAAGATTGCGATAAACTGTGGCGAGGCTGATGTTAGTGTCTTTCTTGCTGGCTCGGTGGTACAGTTCTTTAGCGTCCAGATGCCTTTCGGCCTCTTGCATAACTCTCAAAAGAAGCCTTCTCTGTGCTGTGACTGGCGTGATCTTTCTTTGCTCATGGTTGCGACTGATTTGCATTCTCATTTATCAATGTAGCAAATTCCTTTGACCGTGTCAAGGCAGCCACTTAATTTATGCGAGACCTTACGGCTAAGGCCGAAACTTTGATTGCGCAGATGGTATAATTGGAACAATTTGTGAGTCAGTTACCACTGTTCAGGACAATTATGGAAAAGTGGCGCAGTTTGGAATTGAAGCCTATAGGGGTAATTCATTCTCCTTATAATTCTAGAGTAGAAGCGCCACGGCAGGGTTGTGGACGGGAGGAAATCAGTCGAGTAGAGGTGTTTAAAGAGTTTGAAGAGGGCTTAAGAGGTATAGAGGGATTCTCCCGCATTATTTTGATATATTGGCTTCATAGGTCTCTTGGATATTCCCTCATAGTTAAATCGCGCGGCGTTTTTACTACTAGATCCCCAGATAGGCCTAGCCCATTGGGATTATCTGTTGTAGAGCTAATAGCTAGAGAGAGAAACATCCTTAAGATAAGAGGACTAGATGCCTTGGATGGCACTCCGCTTTTGGATATCAAACCGTATGTTCCTACAATAGACGGAGAAGGCAGCTATCAAAGTTGATTGACTTAGAAGTAAGTCGAGAATGGAGAAAGACTGACAGCAACGCATATCTTTATACTGCTAGGTGTTGGAGCCGGTGCTGGTTTCGCTAGTGGGCTGCTTGGGGTTGGCGGCGGCTTTATTATGGTTCCAGTTACCTATTGGGTAGTTGCGGCTATGGGTATTCCATCCACTATCGCCACAAGGATAGCCTTTGGGACGAGTTTACTGGCAATGCTGCCTACAGTGATGAGCAGTGCCTGGAGGCATAACAAGAGAAAGGCAGTCTGGTGGAAAGCGACGCTGGTCTTGGGGCTATGTGGCTTAGCTGGAGCTTTAGCTGGAGCTACCCTGGCTGCTCATCTTCCAGGTGAAGCATTGCGGGTGGGGTTTGGAGGGCTAGTCCTAGCTATTGCCTTATGGATGGGCTTGGGAATACTGCCGAAATTAGCGAAAGAAGCAAGGGAGCCAAGGAATGATTTTTGGCGCTTGGCAGTTTATGGCTTTCCTATAGGTATGGTAAGTGGACTTACAGGTCTCGGGGGTGGGGTGTTAATAGTCCCAGTACTGGTACTGGTGTTGAATTTCCCCATGCACATTGCTATAGGAACATCTGTTGCTTCAATAATGTTTACTAGCTTGGGTGGTGTTATCGGGTATATTGTAAATGGCCTTGGGGTGACTGGTTATCTTCCCTATTCAATAGGTTATATAAATTTACCTATAGGGCTATGTCTGGCAGCCACCAGTATTCCTATGGCGCAACTTGGAAGTAGGACAGCACATGCTCTACCAGCGAAGCAACTAAGGTATATCTTTATCGCGGTCATGGTCTATGCTGGACTAAAGATGCTCGGCGCATGTTAGATAGCGTACGGGTATGTCTTGAAGATTAATATAGGCTGATGTTATTAAGAGGAGGCTTCACATTTCCTCAGGAGGGGTTTGCCTTCACTATTATTTCGTCTCCTACTCCCATTCCCAGGAAATTACAGGCATTTTCATTTCTTAATGATATTTCTAGGCAGCCGCCGCTGCCTAGAATAGCCATTAGTCCCTCATCTTGGGCATAATAACTACTTACGCCGTGAATACGGTATCCTGCTATCTCAATAATAAGCTCTTCCCTTTTGCTAGGCAGGTCGCTGTTTTTAATATCTGTAATTAAATTGCCAAAATGGTCGACATGTAAGATATGTCCTATCAGGTTGCCTTGTGGGTCGGAGAACGGTTTTGGAATAGGGAAGACATGAAGGGAAGTGATTTTCTCCCCAAATTCATAAGGCGATATATCCAGAGAAAGGCCAGCAGCCACTGGAGCAAAAATGTCTCGTCCGTGAAAGGTGGGGCTGACTGGGTGCCGCCAAAACCGGGGGTCAGTAATAGCTACAGCTTCAAGACCTTTTTTAAAATTTAGCTTCTCAAGGTTATAAGGATATTGGCTTGAAGAACTTCCAGTAGGAGATAACTCATTAATTATGTAGCTAAGAATGCCATTATCAGGAGCAACGAATAGAGCCCAAGATGTTTTCAGGATTATTGCCTGGCGCTTGCTGCCCACATCGGGGTCGACGATAGCCATGTGAATGGTTTGTTTGGGGAAATAGCGGTAGGCGATATTCAAGATGAAAGCGCCCTGAAGGATATTCTGCGGCTCGATAGAGTGAGTTATATCGATAATATTAGCTTCAGGATTGATGGTTAAGATGACGCCTTTCATTGCAGCAACGTAGGCATCACTGGAGCCAAGATCAGTGGTTAATGTGATTACACGGTTCATTCTTAGTTAGGGAGTAAGCGTGACAATTAGTACTGCCAAGATGACAAAAATGACAGATAAAACTAGGGTTAATTTTAATAAAGTTCTTTCTACTCCTCGTCGTGTTCGATATACAGAGTCAGATTGCCCGAAGATTCCTCCTAAACCTCCACCGTGTAATTGAAATAGGATGGTGGCAATTAAAGCTATAGCCACTAATAGCTGAGCAACAATTAAGGAAGTGTGCAATTTACTTTTCTCCTAGCTTCTGTATAAGGATCTCCCTCACTAAGGCAGGGTTGGCTCTTCCTCTGGTGGCTTTCATTACCTGTCCTGTAATAAAGGTTAAGGCTTGCTGTTTGCCGGAATTATAATCTGATACTGCTTTGGCATTATCGGCTATCACTTTCTCTATTATCTCTCTTATCTCAGTGGTATCGCTAATCTGGCTGAGCTTCTTTTCTAGCACAATATTGCTGGCTCTTTTACCACTAAGAAACATCTCTTCAAGTACTGCCTTGGCAACTGGTCCGCTAATAGTTCCGTTATCTACCAGGCTAAACATTTCCACCAGATGTTCTGGGCTTATTTTAATATTTTCAATTTCAATGTTAGTAGCATTAAGCAATCGGCTGAAATCTCCCAAAAGCCAATTGCTTATCACTTTCGCCTTGCTATGCCCCATCAACTTAAGGCAATTCTCAAAATAGTCAGCTAATGCCTTAGAATTGGTTAAGACGTTGGCATCGTATAGGGGCAAACCATATTGTGCTATAAAGCGGTCTCTTCTCGCTTCGGGCAATTCGGGAAGCTTTGCTCTAATTTCATCTATGCAGGCTCTATCGAAAGTCAAGGGGGGTAAATCGGGCTCAGGAAAATATCGGTAGTCATCAGCATACTCCTTGGTTCTCTGAGTTTGAGTTATGCCTTTTCCCTCTACCCAACCTCTGGTTTCCTGCACAAGCTCACCACCTTCTTCGAGTACTTCTTTTTGCCGTTTAGATTCGTGTTTCATAGCTTGGAAAACCGCCTTGAAGCTATTCATATTCTTGACCTCCACTTTAGGTAGAAGCTCCTTGCTGCCTAGAGGACGAAGGCTTATATTGGCGTCACATCTAAAACCGCCCTCTTCCATATTGCCGGTAGACACTCCTAAATAGCGGAGGATATTGCGTATCTTAACAAGGTAATCACAGGCTTCTTCAGGGGAGCTAATTTCAGGCTCGCTAACGGTTTCCATCAGCGGTACCCCAGAGCGATTGACATCTATCAAGCTAGAATTTCCCCTATGCCACAACTTTGCCACGTCCTCCTCAAGGTGCACTCTAGTGATATTGATCCTTTTCTTAGAGCCGTTGCTATCAATAGTTAGCCAACCCTGTTTGCCAATGGGGGCGTCATACTGAGAAATCTGGTAACCCTTCATTAAGTCAGGATAGCAGTAGTTCTTACGGTCGAATTTGGTGTATTCAGGGATGGTACAGTTTAGAGCAAGGGCGGTCATCACCGTATATTCCACTGCTTTCTTGTTAATAACAGGCAGAACACCAGGCATACCTAGGCAAATAGGGCAAACGTGAGTATTAGGCGGGGCATCAGCGTAGTCGGTGCTACAGCTACAGAACATCTTGCTCTTGGTTAGCAACTGAGCATGAACTTCTAGGCCGATGACAATCTCATACTCCATGAATTTTGAGCTAGTATAGCAGCCCTGCTAAGGTGAAGCAATACCGTGTGCTGGCTGACCACATAGGTAACACTTGTCCAAGGATTTTAGCAAGTTCTTT
>CAZQDF010000123.1:0-5494 GCA_964592065.1 uncultured Dehalococcoidales bacterium
GATTCAGGAATCCATAGTCACCCAGAATGAAATGAAGCCCTGAGGGAACACCAGTCTGCCTGAAGGCAAGATACAGCACTCCTGCTGCCACCGGGATGAGGGCAGTATTGTAGGCAAACGCCCAGAACAGGTTCTGCTTGATAGTTCTCATGGTATGTTTGCTCAAGGATACAGCGGTTGTGATTCCCGTCAAGTCACCACTAATCAGCGTGATATCTCCGGTTTCCATAGCTACGTCAGTGCCAGTGCCAATAGCGATACCTACATCTGCTTGGGCCAGGGCTGGGGCATCGTTTATGCCGTCTCCCACCATGGCTACTATCTTTCCTTCTTCTTGCAACTTCTTGACCTCCTGAGCCTTGTGCTCAGGGAGTACCTCAGCTAAGACACGGTCAATACCTACACTCTGGGCAATAGCCTCAGCGGTATGCCGGTTGTCTCCGGTGAGCATCATCACCTCAATACCCATATTATGTAGTGCGTCCACTGCTGCTTTGGCATTCGGCTTAAGGGTATCAGCCAGAGCGATCGCACCCGCTATCTGGCTATCTATACCCAAAAACATCACTGTCTTGCCTTCGGACCGCAGACGCTCTGCCTCCTCCCCTATCGCGTTCAGGGGGATCCCTTTATCTCTCATTAGCCTGAGGTTACCCAGGAGAAGCTTTTTGCCTTCCGCAGAAGCTTCGACGCCATATCCCGGGATAGCGTTAAAATCTGACGCTGGAGATACTTCCAGTTCCCTCTTTGAAGCTGCTCTGACAATAGCCTCACCGAGTGGGTGCTCCGAGCCATACTCGGTGGAGGCTGCCAGCCGGAGAATCTCATCTTGTGAAGAAGAGGAGCGCGCAATAATATCGGTTACCTCGAGTTCACCCTGAGTTAGGGTGCCTGTTTTATCCAGCAGCACAGCGCCTATCTTGTGAGACCTCTCCAGTGTTTCGGCACTCTTGATAAGAATGCCATGCTCAGCTCCTTTACCAGTGCCCACGATAATAGCTGTTGGTGTCGCTAGCCCCATGGCACAGGGACAGGCGATGATAAGTACTGCCACGAAATTGAGGATGGCATAGGTGAGGGATGGGGATGGTCCGACAAAGTACCATATTATGAAGGTAATGGTGGCAATGCCGATCACAATCGGCACAAAGTAGCTGGCAATGACATCAGCCAGACGCTGAATAGGTGCCTTACTTCCCTGAGCTTCGTCCACCAGTCGGATAATCTGAGCCAGGGTAGTATCCTTACCTACTCTGGTCGCCTCAAACTTGAAGCTGCCTGTCTTATTAATGGAGGCACCGATAACCTCATCCCCTGCCTTTTTCTCCATGGGGACGCTCTCCCCGGTAATCGTGGACTCGTCGATGCTGGAATAGCCCTCACGAATAATGCCATCCACGGGCACCCGCTCTCCCGGTCGCACCAGAATGAGGTCACCAACCTGAACGTCTTCAATGGCAATTTCCTTTTCCTCACCGTCACGGATAACCAAGGCAGTCTTGGGATTGAGTCCGATGAGCTTCTTTATCGCTTCTGAAGTTTGTCCTCTGGCTCGTGTTTCCAAGAAGCGACCAAGCAATATCAGGGTAATAATCATAGCCGAGGTATCAAAGTATAGACCAAGCTCTACCCCTGAAGCAGCAAAGAGGGTAGGAAAGAGAACCGCTATCATGCTATAGAAGTAAGCAGCTGATGTACCCACAGCAACTAGCGTATTCATATCAGCTGTTCTGTGCCTTAACGCACCCCAAGCGCCTCGGTAGAATCGCCAGCCTGCCCAAAATTGTACTGGAGTTGCCAGTACCCAGAGTAAATATGGTTTCCCGGCGAATAGGGGAGCCCACATTAAAGCCATAATTGACGAGGCGAGGACAGCGGCAAAGATAAACCTATTCCTTATGCCTCGGAGTTCTCGTTGGGCAGCGACACTGACATCTTCTAACTTCTCTGTCTCTGACCCGAGTTCGTAGCCAGCGCCTTTCACTGCTCGCCTGAGGTCAGATACATCTGTTCCTTCGGTATACTCTACAGTGGCTTTCTCCGAAGCTAGGTTGACACTGGCGGAAATCACCCCGGGCACACTTGAAAGAGCCTCCTCCACTCGGGCGACACAGGAGGCGCAGGTCATACCGCCTACAGGGAAGATGGATTTCTTGGTGGCTACCCCGTAGCCTATTTGAGAGATGGTATCCTTAATTTTGGTGAGGTCTACTTTGGAGGGGTCATATTCTATCGAAGCCTTTTCTGAGGCAAAGCTGACGTTTGCCTGCTCTACCCCCGGTGTCTCCGCCAGACCCTTCTCAATAGTGGCGGCACAGGTAGTGCAGGTCATTCCGGTAATATGGATATGAGCCTTCCCTGTTTTCTTACTATTAGGGATAGTCTTGTCAGACATTGCGGTCTCCGCAACTATACCTTGACCTGAAGCTTTACCGCACTTCTAATCCGTAAATTCAACCACTACTTCTTTTACATCCCAAAGTGGTTCTATCTTCTCCATAATTTCTTGCTTTATGGCGGAAGCAAACTGGTTATCCGCAGGTAAATCTACAACCACCCGTACAGTCCCATTCTTTACTTTGATATCTCGCACCAGATTAGTGCGAACCAGGTCTAACCCGCTTAATGGGTTCATGACTTTTCTCAGGCGCTTACGCACCGTCTCTACCGTAGTCGGCTTTCTCTCTTTAACCAGACCGTGGCGCTCTTCGTAGTTTTCGATAGCCGAACGTAAACCCTCTACGGCAAGAACCGAGCAGTGGGCCTTAATCTTGGGAAGTCCTCCCAAGGCTTCTGAAGCTTCCTTCCAAGTGATTTTCTTAGCTTCATCGAGTGTCTTTCCCTTGGCCAGTTCGGTAATTATAGAACCGGTGGCAATGTTAGAAGCACAGCCGTAAGATTCAAACTTGATGTCTGATATTTTCTTCTTGTCGGGGTCAACATTTATATAGACCGAAACCATGTCACCGCAGGCAGGACTACCTTCTATCGCTTTCCCGTCAGCGTTCTCAATCTTACCCACATTACGAGGATGGCGAAAGTGCTCCAATACCGTTTCACTATATGGAAATCTCATCTCTATTCCTCCTATTCTTCTTTCTCTTTGCCTAACGGGCTGATATTTCTGAGTTCCTTCACTACCTCAGCCAGTACATTAACCACGGCGTCTGCGTCTTCTATGGTATTGTAGCGCCCAAAGGTAAAACGTATCGACCCGTGGGCTCTTTCGTGGTCACCACCTATACCAAAGATAACATGACTACCCTCCAGTGAGCGACTGAAACAGGCAGAGCCGGTGCTCACGGCGAAACCATGAATATCCAGATGCAGTGTGATAGATTCACCCTCTATGAAGTGGAACGAAATATTGGCATTTTGCGGGAGCCTCTTCTGGCGATGGCCATTGAGGATCGTATCTGGTATCTCGCCAAGGACACGGTCGATAACACGGTCGCGCATTGCTTGTAGTAGTTTGGTTTCTTTCGGGGTAACCAGTTCTACCGCTTTAGCGAATCCCACGGCACCGGGTATGTTTTCCATCCCTGCCCGAAGGTCAAACTCCTGAAATCCGCCATCTACCCACTTGGCTAGCATTGTCCCCTTACGGATGTAAAGTCCGCCTACGCCTTTAGGCCCATGGATGGTGTGGGCAGACACAGTGATTAGGTCTACAGGTATCTTCTTCACATCAAGGGGAATGCGAGGGAAAGTATGAGTGGCGTCACTGTGAAACAATACCTCCTTCTCGTGGCAGATGAGGCCGATATTTTCAATATCCTGAATGGTGCCAATCTCCTGGTTGGCATGCTGGATGGAGACCAGAATGGTCTCGCTGGTGATAGATTCTCTGAGCTTATCAAGATCCAGAAAGCCATCGCTATCTACATCCAGATAGGTCACCTGGTATCCTTGCTTCTCCAGGGCTCTGGCGCTGTGGAGCACCGGGAAATCCTCGATTTTTAACACAATCAGATGCTTGCCTTTCTTGTTACCAAGAGCCAGCGCCACTCCCTTCAGAGCAATGTTTGAGGATTCGGTGCTTCCTGAAGTGAAAATAAACTCCTCCGGTGCTGCTCCCAGAACTACAGCAAGAGCTTTTCTGGCCCTGTCCAGGGACTCTCTAGCTTCTATGCCCTGAGTGTAGGCAAACTCAGAAGTAGCCACGGCATATCTATCGAAAAAATACGGCTTCATCACCTCCAGTACGCGTTCATCCAAGCGGGTGGCCGCTGAGTTGTCCAGATATACTTGTCTTCTGTCCAGCATATCTCTCTCCTGTTATATGAAGAGGGTCACCGTTGATTCTTTGGCCTCATTCATGTAAGTGCCCACCGCACAGTAATCCGAAATCAAGTCATCACGCAGGTCTTTTTTCTTTATTCCCATTATCTCCATGGTCATATCGCAGGCGAGGATTTTACCCCCGAGCTCCTTGAAGTCTTGTAGTAGTTTTTCCAGAGAGACCACACCAACGTTTCTCATCTTCCGCTTCACCATCCACTTGCCGAGGCCCAGCATGTTCATCTTGGAGAGAGGCCCTTTATCAAGGCCTCCTTTCTTAAGGCGCTGAAGTCCCCAGAAGGTGAAGTAAAGTGACGCTTCCATCCCCATTGCCAGTGCTCCATTAGCTATGATAAGAGCGCTGTAGACTTTGTCCATATCGCCACTATGAACTACAATCGTAGCCTTATTAGCCATTGTCATTTCCTCCCTCTACCTACGTATTTTTATCTTCCAGACCCCATCTTTTTCCTGAATGTCCATAAGCTCCAGCCCCAGAGCCTTAACGGCCATTGGTATCTCTTTCTTAGAAGCAGGATGTGTCCCGACAACCTCGATTATGTCACCTTCCTTTGCTTTTCTCAAGGCCTTGCGTGTTTCGACCAAAGGGACCGGGCAGGTTGCACCGGTGCAGTCGACCTTTATTTCAGCCATCTCTTTTCACCTCCCTGCAGTTTCAATGATGCTGTCTCGATTTATTATTCATATTCTTTGTAATCCTGACTTTCTATATGATAAGCAAATTATATTTAAAGGAATGCAATCCGTCTATGCCGTATATCTTGTTGCAGTAATGAAGCTAGGAATATATTGTTTTGCCGGGGCAAGTAGGCTGAACTTGAAGAGTGAATATGTCTATCCTGCCCTCTGCTCCTGTAGTTGATGGGTTATGAATTCTGGATACCATAGATCCTCCTCTGTCAAATGAATGCTGCGCGGTGTCCAGGACATACTATACAGTTTCTAAACTACGGGCATACCGAGTACATTAGAAAGACGCTGGAGCTTCTTGAGGCCAACGTTAATAATCTGGCGATGAAGCAATACGAAACCTGGACCTCGTACGTATCAACCAGCAGGCAAGATTGAT
Organism: uncultured Dehalococcoidales bacterium; assembly: GCA_964592065.1. Classification (GTDB taxonomy): domain Bacteria; phylum Chloroflexota; class Dehalococcoidia; order GIF9; family AB-539-J10; genus JAFGBN01. The sequence continues at coordinate 5,372 of CAZQDF010000123.1, forward strand.
TATAAGTAACTGAGGAAGGTCAATCCCGAAGCGGCTAGGAGAGCTGTTCTGGAGTACCTAAAGACGAGCAATCACAATATTTCAGAGGCAGCTTCTATCTTCGGGATAAACCGGCCCGTGGTT
>CAZQDF010000124.1:0-5453 GCA_964592065.1 uncultured Dehalococcoidales bacterium
CCTTCATCAATGGCTTGTCGAACTTCGAACTTTTGTCCACACTGAGTGCATTGATATTCATAGATAGGCATAACTCCTCCTTACTCCTTTTTTTCCAATTGCTCTATTCGGCGCAAGATTTCATCAAGCTGCTGACTCATTGCCCGTGCCTGACTTTTAAGCGCCTCTATTTCTTGCTCTGGACTCGTGGCTTGAGGTGCTGCTTGCGGCATCATTCCTAATCCCATCCCCATACCTCTGCCCATGCCACGCCCCATGCCGCGGCCCATTCCCATGCCTCCACCCATACCCACACCATAATGGCTACCTACACTAGCTTGGGCACTTGATTGAAGCCCACCCGTTTTGTAAGCTTCAACGGCATCTCTTATTTTCCCAGTAACACCATTAATCACTTGAAGTCCTGCGGCAGATAACGTCTGATAGGCATTGGGGCCACAGTTGCCGGTGAGTATCACTTGCACCCCTCTGCTAGCAATCATTTGAGCTGTACTAATGCCAGCTCCACCACCAGCCATGGCATTCGAATTCTCCAAAGTCTCAAACTCCATGGTCTGTGGGTCAACGATAACAAAATATTGACAACGCCCAAAACGAGGGTCCACCTCAGCATCTAAACTAGGACCTGTTGCTGATATAGCTATCTTCATAATTTGCTCCTTACTCTTCTCCTGCTTCTAATTCTTTCAGCCTACTATTAATCTGCTCCAGTTGGTTCTTTAAAGTCTGCGACTGGTTTTTCAGGAAATCCAGCTCTTGCTCCCTGCTCATTTGCGGAGCGTATGTGTCCGCTCCTGGCACTCCTCCCATAGGTGCTCCAGCATAACTACCATATGGCATAGCTCCCGGATAAGCAGTCCCTCCATAATAAGGCGTAGCCCCAGGGCTACCATAAGAAGGGTAACCTGGCGGGACAGGCGCTCCTGCAGCTCCGCTGAGGTAATAACCACATTTAGGCAATCCTCCCCTCCCCAAACCCACATAAGGCCAAGGGGGAGAGCTTCCTCTAAAACCGAATCCCCATCCTCCTCTTCCAAATCCTCTACCTCCAAATCCATTAGGCATTTTTCACCTCCTTTCTATTTGCGAAGTTCTTCAATCCTTTTTTCATTCCATTTAGCTCGCTTGTAAGCCATCTCTCTTGGTCTTCAAGGATGCCGAAATCCATACCAAGACCATATTTTATCACCTCCGCAAGAAAATTTAAAAATTTACCACCAAGGGTAACAGCAAGGTCCCTATCTCCACCAACCACGCCCCCTGCCACGACCAAACCCCCAGCCCCATCTAGGCCACCATGGCAATGCTGGTGCTCTCCAGCCCCAGCCAAACTGTCTCCCGGGTATTGGACTAGTAAAGCCTGGCTTACCAAAACCAGCGCAAAAACCACGCCCCCTTCCTGTCATTGGACCTAATCCCATCGGTCCCGTTCCATCTCCGAATGGCATTTCTCTTCACCTCCTTCCTTCTTGTTTTACCTCCCTCTGCGAAACCTCCTGCCATATCCTCTTCCAAAACCAAACCTCGGTAGAGGCATAGGCTGGATATTCATGCTGGCACATATGGGACAAGATAACGGAAGCTTATTTGCCAGAGTCTCAAAGGGAACATTCCATTCATGTCCGTCATTATTGCATCGAAAACGACTTTGAGGCAGACCGAAATTTCCTCCCTCGATTTGAATCGCCTTGCCATTAATCAACGCATCAGCTAATTTCCCTCGGGCTGATCCTAATATGCGGTGGAAAGTCGGCCTCGAGATATGCATCCTCTGCGCGCACTCTTCCTGCTCTAGCTCTTCCAGGTCTTTAAGACGAATAGATTCAATTTCCTCAACTGAAAGGCAAACCCCCTGCAACAAATTTGCAGGAATGCCCACCGGTCTAAAGAAACCCGCCCCAGGCAACTGGGCAACACACCTCAATTTCACTGGCCTAGCCATATAAAATCACCTAATTTACCTAGGAATTATGAACATATGTCAATAATAATTCTAACAGCAGTTCTTAATGTTGTCAAATTGAGATTGCTTAACGATCTCGCTTTTCGTCATTCTGAGCCCTATGGGCGAAGAATCTCAGAGATTCTTCATTCCGCTTCGCTCTATTCAGAATGACAGGGGAAAGAGTTACAATTTACTATTAATAAACGCTTTGTCAAATTTTGACCATTTCGTCGGTGAGTGATACAAATTAGAATATGGATGGTGTAGAGCTTTTTCCCAGTCTTTCTCACTGCATAGAAACCACAGCCATGGAGGAATTCTGGAATTCGGTAAACAAATACATGGAAGGTGCGCAGGAGGACAAAAAGACCGAAGCAAAAATCGAGCTCCTCAAAGCCTTCTTGGAATCAATGGACTTCAAAAAGCTCCGCAGCCAAAGCGAGAAGCACTTAATAGAAGGAAAGACAGTCAAGTTTATAATTTCCTGGGAAGCGGACGAGCCAAGCTACGAAATGGTGGTGATTAAAGCTACGGATTGAGCAGCTATACCCTCTTCTCTGCCAATAAAGCCCAAACAGTTGGTGGTGGTGGCTTTGATTGTTACCTGTGTTGGGTCAATAGTTAAAGCCTGGCTGATGCGTTTCCTCATCTCCGGGATGAACCACGAAAGCTTGGGGCGCTGAGCCATAATGGTGACATCTATATTAGATACCTTGAAACCTCTCACTCTAAGCAACTCCGCTGTTTTGCTTAATAAGACCAAGCTAGAGATGTTTTCGTACTTTGGCTCCTCCGGAGGAAATTGCATGCCAATATCACCGAGGTCAGCAGCACCCATTAGAGCGTCTATTATGGCGTGAATTGCCACGTCAGCATCACTCCAACCCGACAAGCCTCTATCATGGGGGATATCAACACCTCCCAGGATTAGCCTTCTCCCTGAAACCAACGGATGGCTATCATAGCCGATGCCGACTCTCAGCTCTTTTCCCATTTGAGACCCTTCGTTATGCTCAGAGCTTGCCATGTCTGTACAAAAATCCGCTTATATTCCCCAAAGTCATTATCAGTATACACCTAAATTTGTAAGGTGGCTTCTCGGCTCTCTCCTCCACTAAGTTTATTGAACAAGATAGACATTTGTTGACTCCAAGGAACTAACCTCAACTTGAGTGCTGTGGCAGGAGAATTCAGGCAGGTGAGGCTGGTCATATATTTCCCTATATGGCTTCTGCTGCAGCTTGGCTTACGACACTTATGGCTGCGGTATTAGTCATGTTAGTCTGTTTAATCACTTTAACCACTGTTTCGTAACGAAAACCGAACATCCCACCTAATGGAATGCTCTGTCAGTATTAGCACCTCTAAGATTACCAAAATCTAATCAATGCAACTCGGTACAAAATTGCGGCATTTCCCTCAAACCTTAACGGGATTTTAATATTTACGCGCTACCATTCCATTGTAGATACTTAAAGTACAAAGGAGCAACATACTGGTTACGTCGTTTTAGGATGTTCAACGACTTGGACAAGCACAGCAAGGCTAATGCTATAAGAGAAGGAGGTATTGGCGATGAAGAGGATAAATGTAATGAATTTGCTCTCTCTTTTCCTGATTCTGTTACTCGCGCTAGGCACCGCGTGTGAGCTGCCACTCAGCATAGATGTTTTGGTACCGCCAGGTTCTCTCGCTGACAGTGGTAATACCACATCCACTGACACTGATTGGTCCATACTGCCTGCCGAAAGCCATTCCCCAGTACTGCCCAATATTGCCGATGTTGTCGCCGCGGTTAAGCCTTCAGTGGTAGCTATTAATACTGAAACAACTTTCAACGCTTTCCGTAGTTCTTTCACCCAGGAGGGAGCTGGTTCGGGGTGGATCATAGATGAAAATGGGACTATCGTGACCAATAATCACGTCGTCGCCGGGGCTGAGAGTATCACCTTAACGCTAGATGACGGTAGAACTTTCCCAGTTGACATGAATACGCTAGCTACTGACCCGCTAACCGATTTGGCTGTTCTCCAAATCGACGCTGAAAACCTGCCAGCCGTCGATATTGGCGACTCCTCTGCATTGAGGGTTGGTGACTGGGTGGTAGCTATCGGCAATTCACTGGGTCTGGGGATAAGTGCCACAAATGGAATAGTCAGTGGTCTAGAGATTTCTCTACCAGTATCCTCAGGGCAAACACTGTATGACCTTATTCAGACTGACGCCGCTATTAACCCCGGCAACAGCGGCGGACCACTGGTTAACATGAAAGGGGAAGTTATTGGCATCACCAGTGTCAAGATTGCTGCGGTTGGTGTTGAGGGGCTGGGCTATGCCATAAGCATTAATGAGGCGACACCGATTATTGAAAAACTGATTACAAGTTAGCGGTAATCCAACCTGGTTATGGGCAGGATTCTCACTGCTGTCGAGACGCAAGCACTCAGGTCTATCCTGACATTTGCTACTCGGATTCTGGCGACCCCCTTAAATCTTAACAGGATCCTAACATTCACCTGCTACCATTAAGTCATTATCATCTGATAATAATATCCAGAAACGAGGTAAAACAGAAATGTGGCGAAGGAAGAGGTTTATTCTCGTCGCGATGATAACTTTGGTTGTACTGGTGGGGAGCGTGGTGGGAATAGGCTGCTCCCAAACAGGAAACGAGGAAGGGCTGCGGCCCGAAAGTGGGGGCGAGCCCCCTAACGAAGCTCCATTGACCAAGGTCGCAGAGATTCTTCAAATTGATCAGCAGAAGCTGGAAGATGCCTTCGCCCAAGCCCGAAGCGAGGTGAGGAATGAGGCTCTGGATAACAACCAGCCTGAGGCACTACTGGCTAGGGTCGCAGAAATACTTGGTATTGGTCAGAAGGATTTAGAAGATGCTTTTGCTCAAACTCGAAGCGAGATGCCGAACGGAGTACCTTGGCAGAGACCAGCCAATGGCAATCCTGGCCCATGGCATGCATGGGATGCTAACGAAGAGTAAAGAATCAATATGAATAATATGCAGGGACGTACACTATACATCTTACTGGGAATTGGTATTGCAACACTTTCCACTGGTTTAGTCTTTTTATTTATGCACTTGGGCTAAAGCTGGCCCTGATTGCTAAAGCTTAATCGATGCATCCTGGCGCAAAATTGCAGTATCTATCTAAAATCTTAACAGGTTCCTAACATTCAACTGCTACCATTAAATCATTATCATCTGATAATAATATCTAGAAAGGAGGTGACACAGAAATGTGGCGAAGCAAGAAGTTCATTGTCGCCGTGGTGGTGGCTAGCATCGTTCTGGTTGGGAGCATAGGCGGGACAGTCTTTGCTGACGACAACGGGAATGGCAACGGGCCTGGGGCACTCTTCGGGGCTCTATGGGACAAAGTCTGTGCAATCTACAAAGATAACACAGGCGACAATATTGACCCAGAAGCCTTAAAAGATGCCTTTGCCCAGGCCCAAAGCGAGATGCGGACTGAAGCTCTGGAAAGCCGTCTCC
>CAZQDF010000125.1:0-5420 GCA_964592065.1 uncultured Dehalococcoidales bacterium
AAGAACTTGCTAAAATCCCTGGACAAGTGTTACCTATGTGGTCAGCCAGCACACATTATTGACAAGGCTGAGCAATGAAGATAGAATACCTTGTTTTAAGTTATGGCTGATGTGAGGCTTGGTTCAGGTGAGAGTTTCGAGAGTCTACTGCGCAGATTCAATAAGCGGGTGCAGGAGGCTCGTATTTTAGCTGAAGTTCGCCGGCGTAGATTTTATGAGAAACCTAGTGAGGAACGGAAGAAAAAAGAGGCAGCCAAGAGACGGAAGAGTTCTAGGTAGCTAGAATGGCGCTGAGGGACAACATAAGGGAATCACTCCAGAAGGCACTTAAGCGGCAAGAGAGAACACAAATTTCCATATTAAGACTACTGCTTTCTGAGATAAAGAATGCTGAGATTGCTCAGCAAAAGCCCGCCGATGATAATAAAGTGCTCGATATCATTACTAAGCAAGTGAAGCGCCATCGAGAGAGCATCGAGGCTTTTAAGCAAGGGCATCGCAGTGACCTCGTAGCCAAGGAAGAAGTAGAATTGGGCATTCTTATGGACTACCTTCCTAAACAAATGAGTCATGAGGAAATTCTGGCTACAGCACAGCAAGTAATCACTGGGGTTGGAGCTAAAGGACCGAGTGACAAAGGCAGAGTCATGTCTCAGCTTATGCCGCAGCTTAAGGGTAAAGCTGATGGCAAAGAAGTAAGCGACGTAGTTTCACAATTGCTTGCTACTATTTGAATTCATAAGGGCCAGTTAGAAAATATTTCAGAGGGTTACGGCAATTCTCTTTCTCGTTTTCTTGATTGTTTACGGTGGTAGATTTCTTTGTGTATCCCATATTTTGGCAGCTACAATGCGCAGCGCCTCGCTTACTTGCATCTGAGATTCCCCTACCTTCTCCTCCACCTTAAACAACCACAACCCCTCAATTTCACAAGCCATCCCCTGGTTTGAATCGCCAGCCGCGTTCCTCATAAACAAACTTGGATATTCGCTCACGGTATTTTTAAATTAGTAACTTAATGGCATAAATGGTGGTAAAATAGTGCTGCCATTCTTTTTTATTGAGTATGAGATTCGGGATTATTATTTTCCCAGGCACTTGGAGTGACCGGGATTGCTACTATGCCCTTCACGATGTGCTGGGGCAAGAAGCTAGTTACATCTGGCATAAAGAGACTGAATTATCCGGCTATGATTGCATCATCCTCCCTGGGGGGTTTTCCTACGGTGATTACCTTAGGGTAGGGGCTATAGCTCGTTTTTCTCCCATCATAACAACGGTGGAGCAATTTGCTCACAATGGAGGACTAGTTATTGGCATTTGCAACGGTTTTCAGATTCTTTGCGAAGCTGGGCTTCTACCTGGAATACTATTGCCCAGCAGCCATTTGCAATACCGCTGCCAATGGGTCAATCTTAGAGTGGAGGACAATTCTTCATCTTTTACTTCCAGGTGTGGGAAAGGACAAGTTTTGAAAATTCCTATTTCTCATTACGAAGGCAACTACTACGCTGATGAGGCTACTATAGAGAAACTGGAAAGTAATCATCAGGTTGTTTTTCGCTATTCTACTCCCTCGGGCAAGGTGACCGAGGAGGCCAACCCCAATGGTTCTTTATACAATATCGCTGGCATTGCCAACAAAGAGGGCAATGTATTGGGCATGATGCCTCATCCTGAGCGAGCCTGTGAATCACTTCTTGGTAGTACAGATGGCAATTTAATTTGGGAGTCGATTATTGAATATTTCCAAAAAAAACCTGGATAAAGTTGCTTTAAGCGAAAAAGAGTATGGGCTTATTGTCCAGCAGTTAGGGAGAGAGCCCACCGAGGTGGAGTTGGGCATGTTCGGCTCCTTATGGAGTGAGCATTGTGGCTATAAGCACTCCAAGCCTTTGCTTAAGCTTTTACCCTCCCGAAGCAAGCATGTCTTAATTGGTCCCGGCGAAGAGAATGCCGGGGTGGTGGATATCGGAGATGGGCAAGTAGTAGTGATGAAAATGGAGTCCCACAACCATCCTTCAGTAATTGAGCCTTATCAAGGAGCAGCTACCGGCGTAGGCGGCATTGTGCGCGATGTCTTTACTATGGGTGCTAGACCCATAGCCTTGCTTAACTCCCTTCGGTTTGGCCCTTTAACTGAAGCGCATAATCGCTATTTATTTAATGGAGTTGTCGGAGGCATTGCTGGCTATGGAAATTGCTTGGGAATACCCGATGTTGGTGGGGAAGTCTTTTTTGCCGATTGTTACTCGTCTAACTTGCTGGTTAATGCCCTGTGTTTGGGTATTGCTAATAAAGATAGGCTAGTCAGAGCCAAGGCTAGTGGTGCAGGTAACCTGCTAATGTTAGTAGGAGCCGATACCGGGCGTGATGGGATTTATGGTGCTTCTGGCCTAGCTTCGCGAGCTTTCGAGGAAGAGTTAGAGCTAAGGCCGACAGTTCAGGTTGGCAACCCTTTTCTGGAGAAGCTGCTCATTGAAGCCTGTCTTGAATTAGCTCAGACTGACTGGATTGTGGGCATGCAAGATTTGGGAGCTGCTGGACTGACCAGTGCTGTTGTAGAATCTGTTGCTAAAGGTGGGGGAGGGGTGGAAATAGATGTGAATAAGGTGTCTCGCCGTGAGGAGGACATGGCTCCTTACGAAGTAATGCTCTCAGAATCACAAGAGAGAATGCTAGTGGTTGTGAGGAAAGGTTATGAGGATAAGGTAAAAAGCTTGCTCGACCATTGGGAACTCCACTCCGATATTATTGGCCAGGTTACCGACAGCGGTCTAGCCGTGGTTAAGGAAGGAGAAGAAGTTGTCGCTGAAGCCCCAGTGAGTTTATTAGTTTCTCCACCCCTTTATCGGCAACGGAATAAAAAGCCAGCATGGCTTGGAGAACTTCAATCCTTTGACATGTGCGATGTCCCCGATATTAAGTTAAGACAATGTAATTCCATTCTGCTTCGCCTGCTGGCTTCTCCCAATATTGCCAGCAAGGAGTGGGTTTACCGCCAGTATGACCATCAAGTGATGGATAATACTGTGGTTCTTCCCGGCAGTGATGCTGCGGTTTTACGCATTAAGGGCACTACGAAGGGAATTTCGTTAACTAGCGATGGCAATGGACGATACTGCTACCTCGACCCTTATTTAGGTGGCGTCATCGCTGTAGCGGAGGCTGCTCGTAACTTGGTCTGCAGTGGTGCTGAACCTTTAGCCATTACCGACTGTCTCAACTTTGGCAATCCCGAAAAAGAGGATGTCTATTATCAATTGAATGAATGTATTAAAGGTATAGCCCGAGCCTGCCGGGGATTGAGAATTCCAGTTATAAGTGGCAATGTTAGCCTTTATAATGAAACCAAAGGTGAAGCTATTTATCCCACTCCGGTTATGGGTATGGTAGGGATTATGGACGATGTCAATAGGCATTGTACCATATCTTTTAAAGATGAAGGCGATTTAGTGTTTCTGCTAGGTCCTACCCTGAGTGGCGGCAAGGAGTCTCTTGGTGGCAGTGAATATCTGGAGCTGGTGCATGGCTTGGTAAAAGGCAAGCTTGCTATTGACTTACCACTAGAAAAGAGAGTTCAGCAGTGTTGTCTGGAGGCCATAAAGCGTGGAATTGTTAAATCAGCTCATGATTGCTCTGAGGGTGGGTTGGCAGTAGCCATTGCAGAAAGTTGTGTCGCTGGCAGCGTTGGTTTTAGAGGTGAAGATTGGAAAATATCAGAAAGACTGGACTCTGCCTTTTTCGGGGAGCGCCAATCACAGATTGTGGTAACAATATCACCTAATTCAATAACCAAATTGAACGCAATAGCTAGAAGGTGGCAAGTACCATTAACTTGGCTAGGGAAAGTTGGGGGCAGGTGCCTAGTGGTGGAAGGTTATATTGATTTACCCTTGGTTAAAGTAGAAAAGGCCTGGCGTTATGGCCTTAAACAGCTATTAATTTAGAAGGCCCTTTTTAAAAAAGCACCTAAAGAAATTTCAAGGAAATGGCTGAAGTTTATCCACTTCGAGGCATACGATACAATAAGGGAATAGTTGGGGAGGTAGCTCGGGTCATCTGCCCTCCTTATGACATCATTGCTCCTGAGGAGCAAAAGCTTTACTATGAAAGAAGTGATTACAATGCTATTCGCTTGGAGTTGCAACCAGAGCAACCCGAAGATAACGCCACAAATAACAAGTATAGTAGAGCAGGTGTTACTTTACAGCAATGGCTAAAGCAAGGGGTTCTCAAAGTTGATGAACATCCAGCCCTTTATCTCCATGATCATTATTTCGCTTACTTGGGAGAAGAGAGGAGACGCCGTGGGTTAATAGCTCGCGTCAGGCTAGAACCATGGGGCAGTGGCATATATCCCCATGAGGAAACATATCCTAAAGCTAAGGATGATCGCTTACAGTTAACGCGAGCTTGCCAAGCTAACTTTAGTCCGCTGCTTTCCCTATACCAGGATCCTGAACAAAAAGTTGCCCCAATATTAGCTGAGGCATCTCAAGCTAAGCCCATAATCGAGATAGATTATTCTGGTGAAAGACATATCGTCTGGGCGATAACTCATCCAAAATTTCAACAAGACATAAGTCAGCGTCTCTCCAGTCAAGCTCTTTATATAGCTGATGGCCATCACAGATATGAAACAGCATTAGCTTATCAGAAGGAGAGGGCACGTCCCTCGCCAGATAAAGGGTGGGGTGAGAAGGGCATTCCCATAACTGGCAAGGAGGCCTTTAATTACGTAATGATGACCTTGGTTGACTTTTCTGATCCTGGGCTGGTTGTGCTTCCTATTCATAGATTGGTGCGTGGTATAGCGCCCTCCGTCTTAGCGAAACTGAGAAATCAACTTGAGGATTTTTTTGTCCTTGAGGCTGTTCCATTAACTGAGGACTTGCTCCCTCCCCGCGGTTGCAAGCAAAGCGAAGCGATTTCTAAGGAGATTAACGGGGCAATTTGGGCAGTCTTAGGCTTGGAGCCTGGATGCCTGGTGTTTCTAAAACAATGTCAGGATGTTTCTCTTGGAGCTATGATGCCTAGTAACCGTTCCCAAGTCTATAGAGAGTTTAGCACTAGCCTCCTCAATCATATTGTTCTGAGAAAAATGTTGGGGCTTGTGCAGGGTTGTGAAAACGTTGCTTACACTGTTAACATGACCGAGGCTTATCGGCAGGTAAGGGAAGGGAAATACCAACTAGCCTTCTTGTTAAATGCCACGCAGCCAGAAATGGTCAAGGCTATCGCTGATGCCAAAGACAGGATGCCACGCAAATCGACTTACTTCTATCCTAAGCCCCCCGCCGGGTTAATTATCAATTCTCTAGAAGATGTAAAGGTTAAACACTACTAGAGTTTTACTGCCTTAGCAGTGTAAATGCCAGGAAGGGACAGGATTTCTTGTAGTTGCTCTTCGGCGAGTG
>CAZQDF010000126.1:0-5407 GCA_964592065.1 uncultured Dehalococcoidales bacterium
CCATCAAGGCTATTCAGGTAGATGGAGGGTCGGAGTTTCAAGATGCTTTTGAGGCAGAATGTGAACGGAGGGGTATTAAGCTATTTGTCCTGCCGCCGCGCTCTCCTAAACTCAACGGCCACGTAGAGAGAGCGCAAAGAACACACACCGAGGAGTTCTATGAGGTAACGGATACCAGCTTTGATCTGCCAGAGCTAAATCGAGCTCTGTTGAAGTGGGAAGTAGTGTATGATACTGTTCGTCCAAGCCAGGCACTGGGCTACCTTACACCACTGGAATATCTAGAACAACATTGGCAAAATGAAAGAAAGGAGAAAGTGTCACCAATCACATGAACGAGTACAGAGCATTGACCCCAATCTAAGACATGTGATTTAATTCGCATATCCTAGATAACCGAGAGAGATAACACACAGTGGGGAAACTGAGCAGCAGTTACTAACTACAGCCAGAATACTGATGGGTAATCCCAAGTCATTGTTTCTAGGTGAGTCGAGAGGAAGGCTTGCTACTAATTCAAACTATGCTTGTCCATGAATACAGCGAGGCTGTTTCTTTGAAATTGAAGCGCATATTTTGTAATAGAGAGGAAATAGGTTAAGCACAAAGTCTGTGAGAAGTAGATTAATATGGAAGAAATAAAACACGGTAATCTCATAGTGGAAAAGTCAGGCGAGATTGCCATAGTTAAAATAAACCGCCCCGAAAAATATAATGCATTAAGCTTCTCACTCCTGCAAGGCCTGAAAAATTTAAATGAGGATCTGAGAACAGATTTAAGGACACGTGTTGTGATACTTACTGGCGAAGGGAAGGCATTTTGCGCGGGGATTGATGTGAGCAAGGAAGGCAGGGAGCAGTGGTACCAAAATCCACAGCCTAATGAAAGGCTTTACCAGAGAAATGGGCAGGAAATTATGCGAGGCTTAGGGAACTTAGATCAAATAACCATTGCTGCTGTTAATGGTCTATGCGTAGGGGCAGGGGTGTGTATGGCCACGAATTGCGATTTTAGAATTGTATCCGAAAAAGCCTACTTTAGCATACCTGAAGCTGCTTTAGGCTTCATTTACTCGCTTAGCTGCTCATATAGTCTTCTTGCCCTTGTTGGCCCATCTAATACCAAAAGGATGATTCTGACTTGTGATAAGGTTAGTTCTCAAGAAGCGCTGGCGATGGGATTGGCGGATAAGGTTGTGCCACAGGAGCAACTAATGGATGCTGCAATGGAAATGGCAGGGAAAATTATCTCGAAGGCCCCTATGGCAAATAGGATAAACAAAAAGATGATTAACGCAGCCTCAGTAGAAAGAATGTATAACTGGTGTTTGTGCGAAGCCGAGCTTGTAGCTGGAGCCCAAGCTAATGCGAGAGAGCTTGAAGAAGGCTTACAGGCTTTCTGGGAGAAAAGGCAGCCCAACTTTCCTAGGGAAATATGACAATAGTATTCTCAACAAGCTAAGGATGAGTTGTCAAGATAGTGCGTTGGGCACCTCTTTGGGGATGTCTTCCTGGGATAACTTCCCGAGCTTAGCCTCAATAGCTGCCTTATCTGCCGGACCCTTAGCCAATTCTTGAACTCTCGCCTTTAATGCCAAGTAATTTGGAGTTGCTCGCTCTAGCGCCATTTTTAGTTCCATTTCCTTAATTCATACAATCCAGTATCAATTCTCCAGCTCGATTACTACCTCACAATATGGATCACCTGCGGGAAGCGTCTTTGTTAAAAGGATAGGATTCTTGAGTTTGATGCCAAGGCCATCCATAGTACCCTGTTCCAGAGCCTCCAAAAGCACACTACAGACCTCAGGGCACTTTTTGCATGGCGTATCTAGGGGGCACTTATATTCATGCTTCACCGCCCTCTTCTTCCCAAACTCAACCCACTCACCCCTGATGCCTGAGTTATTGTCTTCCAGGTCCATTATCCTACCAATACAACGAGCATCCTTCAAGTCATCTATTTTCATAGTTCGCACCATAGTCGCTGCTCGCTGGCGGCCAATTTCGTACATCGTTTCCTTAACTATTTCCCAGACTTCGTCACCAAATTTCTCAGCAAGAGGGCACATAATGTTGGCTAGAAATATGCCCAGGGTACGACCACCAAGCCTAGCCATTGTTTCGGATGTTGAATCGGGAAGAAACTGCGTCGTCCGGTCCTCTCCCAGAGGCTTCATCTCCTCCAAAAATTCCGCCGTATAAGTACCAAGTTCATGTTTCTCCTCTATTTTCCTGCCCATTACAGCTACTCCTTTCTAATCTTCTGGCTTCGGGGGTTGAGAATCTAGATCAGATACGTTACTAGCCCGTGTAGGATAACTAAAGCACTTTAATCACTTCGTCACTTCGGCCTTAGTATGCCTATAGTATTCAGTTCCCATGCCCTTGTCAATAAAAATCCAGTATGCCTGAAGGTTAGCATTCCCTGGGATTATCCTTCTCAGGAGGCAGCTTTGCTCCTAGAATGTTATGCGCGGATTAAGAACGCGAATCACGAGCTTGACTGTGGTGTCTCCTCTGTATAGACTTAGCTAATACCGAAGAATGAATGTTGGTGTATGCCTAATTGAGCTTCGCCTTCCTGAGAACCACTCCCTTAAAGGCAAGAGACAAGTAATCAAGTCTATTATTGCACGGCTACAGAACAAGTATAATGCCTCCGTGGCTGAAGTTGATAACCAGGATTTATGGCAACTATCCACTTTAGGAATAGCCTGCGTTAGCAACCATAGAAGACATGCTGATGAGACTTTATCCAGCATAGTGAAGTTCGTTGCTCAGAATTACCCCGATTTAGAGTTATTGCGTTCAGAAGTAGAAATTTTCTCTGCCCCTTAAATAATAATGGATGCTGCTGTTTTTCTCCATTACCTTGCTACTTTGCCTGACTACAGACAGCAGATTGTTCATATTGAACATATTCCACCGCAAGATGCTACCTTCAGTGAACTAGATAGGCACCTTAACCCCGCCTTAAAGGCACGCCTTGAATCCCTGGGCATATCACGTCTTTATAGCCACCAGGCGGAGGCGGTGAATGCCATCTTCGATGGGAGGAATGTGATAATCGCTACACCCAGCGCCAGTGGCAAGACTTTGTGCTATCACATAGCAACGCTTGAGACGATTTTACGTGATAAGAATAGCTATGCTCTTTATCTTTTTCCCACTAAAGCTTTAATTCAAGACCAATTACGCAGTCTGAAACAACTTGCCGTGCCTAAATTCCTTTCTGAAGGAGTCATAGCTGCCTTTGATGGTGATACGCCGCAGAGCCAAAGGGCTCTTATAAAGAGACAAGCTAGAATAGTATTAACCAACCCGGATATGCTTCATCTAGGCATTTTACCCAACCATCAATCGTGGTCCCAGCTATTCCGCCACTTGAAGTATGTAGTGGTTGACGAAGCTCATGTTTATCGAGGTGTTTTTGGCTCTCATGTAGCTAATGTCTTGCGGAGACTACGACGGCTTTGTGCTTATCATGACTCAAGTCCCCAGTTTATTTGTTGCTCAGCAACCATTGCCAATCCCAAAGAGCATGCCCAAAACCTAACTGGTTTACCCTTTAATGCAGTTATTAAAGATGGTTCACCACATGGTGAAAAATACTTCTCCTTTTGGAACCCACCAGTCCTTGATGAAGCTAAGAGTAGCCGGCGCAGTTCTAACACTGAGGCAGCCTTCCTTCTTACTGAGCTTATTCAGAAAAGTATTCGTAGCCTCGTCTTTGCTCGCACTCGTAAACTAACCGAGCTTATTTATATTTACTCCCGAACTCGGCTATCTCCCTCATTGGCACAACTTATCAAACCTTATCGTGCAGGCTACCTTCCTGAGGAGAGACGCCAAATTGAGCACCAGTTCTTCGAAGGCCATCTCCTCGGTCTGGTGGCAACAACTGCTTTGGAATTGGGAATAGATATCGGCGATTTGGAGGCAACAGTGCTCACTGGCTATCCTGGAAGCATTGCTAGCGCCTGGCAGCAAGCAGGACGCAGCGGGCGAAGCACCCATAGTTCCCTGAGCTTTCTTATCGCTCAGGATAACCCCCTTGACCAATATTTAATGCATCATCCAGATTTCTTTTTCGGTAAAAACTTTGACAACGCCTTAATCAATCCCGATAACCCTTATATTCTAAAGCCTCATCTCCTTTGCGCTGCCTGGGAGGAACCCTTAGATGATAAAGACAAGGAAATCTTTAGTCTAGCCTTTAATGCTGCACTAGCTGAATTGGAACAAGAAGGTAAGATAAGAAAACGCCGTGAGAGATGGTATCCCTCTCCGGTCTCTGCCTATCCCGCGCAGGACGTAAATATAAGGGCGACGTCGGGGCAATATGCCATAATTGACATCTCCCAAGGTTCTGTATTGGAGACCGTAGAAGCTAGCGTCGCCTTTTTTCAAATACACCCTGGCGCTATCTATCTCCACCAAGGCGAGCCCTACATTATAACTGAGCTCGACTTGGTCAGGCATATTGCTTTAGCCAAGCCAAACTATAGTGATTATTATACCCAAGCCAAGGACCTCACTGACATTCAAGTAGTAAAAATAGTTCAGGTAAAGGACAGCCACGGGGTAAAGGTCTATTTTGGAGACGTTGATGTCACTACCACGGTGGTCGGTTTCAAAAAGAAGAGGCAGTCCACTGAGGAAGTTATTGGGGAGGAACCGCTTGATTTGCCACCCCAAAGCTTTCCTACCAAGGCTTTGTGGTTTGATTTGCCCCAAAAGGCAGTTGATAGGATAGCTGAAGGTGGGCTTGATTTTCATGGTGGCTTGCACGCTTGCGAACATGCCGCCATTGGCATACTTCCCCTGTTTGCCCTTTGCGACCGAAACGACATCGGCGGTGTTTCCACTCCTTTTCATCCTGACACAGGCAAAGCACAAATATTTATCTATGATGCCTATTTTGGAGGCATTGGCATTGCCGAAAAGGGATTCGAGATTATAAGCGAGCTTTGGCAAGCCACCTTGAACTTGATTAAGGAATGTCCCTGCCAGGACGGCTGCCCATCTTGCATTCAATCGCCCAAATGCGGCAACAATAACCAGCCATTGGATAAAGAAGCCGCTTTGGTATTGCTTGGAGAATTGGTGGGGTAAAGCCTTACTTTATTAAAATGGGCAAAATTAGAAACTTCATCGGAGAAGCCGAAAACCTATATCTTGAATTTATTGAGAGGACCAAGAGGATAATAAAGATAGGGGAGAAATGAAAGGCATACGGACTTTAGTCAGCAGACCAGGCCTTGGACAAATTCACCTGGATTTTCTTATCCTAGGAATGTAGAAATCCCTGCTTACCTTGGGAATATAGAAGTCCTTACCTACCCTAGGCATGTAAAACTCTGACCCTCTTCTTTTGGGAAGTAGCAACCTAAGGAACAGCAAC
>CAZQDF010000127.1:0-5392 GCA_964592065.1 uncultured Dehalococcoidales bacterium
CCGACGACCGGCGGTTTACGAAACCGCTGCTCTACCCCTGAGCTACGCTGGCATGGGATTAGTATAGCTGAAATTGATGATAGTGAACAATGACTTAACTTAAATTGCCAGAGTTGTCCGGAAGGATGGGCATACCATTATAGACGAGACCGGTTATCTTTCCTCTATGGTTATTCGCTTTATGGTATCACCTTTCCCAATTTTTTCCAGGACATCCATTCCCTCTATCAACTGGCCGAAGACTGAGTGTTTACCATCAAGGTGAGGTTGGGGTGCATAGGTAATGAAGAACTGGCAGCCATTGGTATTGGAACCAGAATTAGCCATTGATAAAGCTCCTGTAACGTGGGTATGCTCGGTGAATTCATCAGCAAAGCGGTAACCTGGGGTACCGTTTCCTGTTCCGGTAGGGTCTCCCCCCTGAGCCATAAAGCCAGCTATTACACGATGGAATGTGGTACCGTCGTAAAACCCCTCACGGGCAAGGAAGACGAAGTTGTTGACAGTTATGGGAACATCACTGGCGAACAGCTCCAGCACAATATTCCCCTTTTCTGTCTCAATGGTAGCAATGTATTGCTTACTGGTATCAATTGTCATCGGTGGTGGTGCTGAGTAAGTTTTGGGCTTTGGTTCTTCACCGGCACATGACGCCGAAAGAGCTGCCGCCAGAACCAACATGGTGCCACCTATTCGGAACAAACCGCCAGTTTTCATAACTTGCCTCCTTCTTTGCCATTTAATCCTCTCCCTTCAAGGGAGAGGATTAGGGTGAGAGTGAATTTCCCCTTCCCCTTAATCCCTCCCATCAGAGGAGGAAGAACTATAAGGAATCTAGTGTTTGGCTGTGTATTATAACACTTAGCTGCATCACCAGGGCGAGTAACCCTGGGCCGACGGTCTCTTCATGACGGAGAGGCCGTTTCTTTTGGCTATGATTCTCAATCCGTAAAGTATGTCTTCAAATAGCGCTCAGGCATTCAGGTAAAGGTATCATCAAAGAGTGTGGAAATAGTTAGTGACGGCGAGCACCCTAGGGAGCGCGGCATGAACTATCCTCGCCTGGTTACGGGAGATGGCAATCTTGACATCTGGCTTATTGATAAGACCTCAAAACAATTTTGTTCGGCGCCCTGCTGCGTCATATGGCAGACTATAACTGCCACAGCTCCGTCTTCTCGTCGCATAGCTTTGGTTGGCAAGCAGATAAAGTCGTGCGAATCTACAGCACCTGCCTGGCGTAATTTATGCTTCGTTAGGATGACCCTAATAAAGCATGCCCGGGGCTAAGCTAAAAGTGCTCTGGCGATTACCATCCGCTGAACTTCTGATGTCCCTTCGTAGATTTGGGTTAGCTTGGCATCGCGGAAGTAGCGCTGCATCGGGGAATCCATCATATAGCCATAGCCACCGAATATCTGGATACCTTTTATAGCTATATCCAGGCATGCTTCACTAGCATAAAGCTTAGCCATGGCTGCTTCCTTGGAAACACGCATATTCTCGTCAAACAAGGATGCTGCCAGGTAAGTGAGCAACCTTGCCGCTTCAACCTTGGTGGCCATATCCACCAACATCCATTGGATTGCTTGATTCTGGCTGATGAGGGTTCCAAACTGCTTCCTTTCCTTGGAATAACTTATTGCACGGTCCAAAGCAGCTTGAGCAATGCCTACGGACTGTGCTGCAATGCCTAGCCTCCCCTCATCTAAGGTGGCAAGGCATATCCTCATCCCTTTTCCCTCGTCACCTAGCCGGTTAGATGCTGGCACTCGGACATCGTTAAACATCAACTCAGCATTAGTTGCACCATGCATACCGAGCTTTCTATACTGCGAGCCTCTGCTGAATCCGGGAGTGTTTGTTTCTACAATGAAAGCTGTCATGCCACGTGGTGCCAATGCTGGTATGTTGGCGAAGACAATCACGATATCACAAACGGGGCCGTTGGTAATAAACAGTTTCGCCCCGTTGAGAATATAGGAATCACCATCCCTTTCAGCTGTGGTTTTAATAGCAGATATGTCACTCCCAGCTTCAGCTTCCGTTATTGCAAAGGCACCTATTTTTTCCCCTTTGGTAAGAGGTGGCAAAAACTTTTTCTTTTGTTCCTCTGTCCCATAAAGGAATATCGGGCGACCGCATAAACTTGTCTGCCCATCTAAGATGTCACAGGTAGAAGCACAAGCTTTGGCAATCTCCTCCATAACAAGAACAAGAGAAAGCACATTACCTCCAGTGCCTCCATATTCAGGGGGTATCGCCAGACCAGTGAAGCCCAGTTTGGCCATTTTTTTGAAGTTCTCCACAGGGAATTTCTCTGCTTCGTCCACCTTAGATGCCATAGGTTCAACTTCTCTTTTGGCAAAATCTCTCGCTGTTGCTTGTAACATTTTCTCCTCTTCGGTTAAATGAAAATTCATAACAATTTGCTCCTTCTGCTTCTTTTGCTTATTTTTTAACCAGAAGCTGACCTCTTACTTAGTATTCTTCCCGCTACTTTCCTAAAGATTTGAGTAAAGTACTAGCCCAATTACCAGAATCAGTTTTTGAACTCTGGCTTCTTTAGCCGATCCAATGTTCAACTTGGCTTCCAGGATCGTGACAACCACATGGGCTCTTGATGCCAAGCTATCCCTATTGGGGATAGCATCACCTTTCTTTGACCTTCCTGATTTCTATTTAGCTCGATTTTTTGCCTTTTATTGCTTCTTGGTGTTTTCTTATTTCTTCCTGAAGACTTGGTGGGAAATCTACCTGAGCACCCAAAAATAACACGGGACATCTTACTCCATTCTTATCTAAAGTATCAAGTCCTCTGAATAAGGTATCAATGTATCTGGGTGGCAGCACCATTATTAACTCATCATCTTGAACATGCTCAAATCTGCTTTCGCCAAAACATGGGATTGCCACTTTAGGCTTACCGGTAGTGTAATTTAGCCCTATTGAATCGGAGCATGCAGATTCTCCACACGAGGAGATTTCCATCTTTTCATAGTCTACCCACTGAACTCCATTAATAAATCTCATTGCTTGGGCTGGGTTACCATAAAGTATAATAAGGTCAGGGTCTATTCTGTCTACGGCGAGTGGTGGCAGTACATCTGCTTCAAATTTAGGTAGTATACAGGGAAAATTTTCAGGTGCGTACTTTTCCGCCGCTGTTTTCGTATCTTTAAAAGTAAAATTATTACAAAAGTACCCATGAGCAACACCAAAGAGGTTGCTCAACGCACTATCTTGGCAACTCATCCTTAATTTGTTGAGGAGACTATTCTCATATTTCCCTAGGAAAGTTGGGCTGCCTTTCTCAAGACCCATCTTTTCATCCAGCAGGAATCGATAGTTACCATCTTTGTCTCGATACAGCCTCCTCCTTAGCTTGATATCGTCCAAGATTATAACCAGCCAGTGCTCTTTGAAAGCTACCACTTCCATGCCATTCTCTCTTTGCTGCATCAGATCGTTATCCAATTCCCCAAGAATATCTTTAGTCACTGCCTGACCAAAAGCACAGGCAAAGCGAAAGATTTCCTCTTTCCAATTCCCTGTGCCTTCCTTGAGTTTTTCCCTTAATTCAGCTACCTTTTCCATTGAGAGACCTCCTTCATCCTAAATTAGCTTGCAGACAAGGCATCCAGGGTTTTTGTGCGGTCTCCCATCTTTTATCAACCCCCACCTACCAAAACTTTACAGCAACGCTAGCTTGAGTAGGCTAGTAGCCGAACTTATATCTGTCAAACAGTGACTTACTCCATCAAATTTATACTGGACACCTTGTGTTATATCTATCCCAGCCCTATTTTCGCTGGCAGAACTTGCTGCTGCCGCCGCTTGGCGAATACTACCAGACACAATAAACTTATGCTGCGGGCCTTGGATATGAGAGGAGCAACTGCTGTAGGGTTGGAAGGAGTTGCTCTTTTTCGAAGAAAGGTTCGGGACAGGCCAACAATGGCCCACGACCGATATGAATCTGAACGTGTCTAGTTAAAGGTGAATGCCTTTGTATGCAAGCCTTTTTTGCTGTCCCAGATTTGTCTGCCTGCTGAGGCAGTCCCTCTGTCTTTCCTAATCGCTGCCTTGAAACTTCGTTCTTGGCTTATAAGGTAGAAGAGAAGTCACGCGTTCACCTTGAAGGACTTGAAGGATTCGTTAGTCATTTGTGGTAGAATGAGGCGACCTGAAGGAGCGAGGTATTTCTCTGGAGGCGGGATGGATTTTGCGTTGAGCTTGGTGTTCTCATATTTCTTGGGTTGTGTTCCTTTTGCACATCTCATTGGTCGGCTGAAAGGTGTGGATATCCGTACGGTTGGTGATCGCAATGTTGGGGCATTCAACGTATGTCGCCACGTTGGGCTAGCTGCAGGCGCAAGCACCTTGGCTGCCGATATAGGAAAAGGGGCATTAGCCATCGTGGTGACAAAAGCGCTCTCTGGAGGAGGGTTAATAGTGTTCCTTGCTGGAGGCGCTGTTGTTGCTGGGGACATTTGGCCTGTATTTCTACGTTTTCGAGGGGGTAGGGGTGTTGCGACAACGGTAGGCGTTCTCCTGATTTTGCTTCCCAGGGAGATATCAATTACCCTTGGGTTGGCTGGCATGTCACTTTTAATTACCCGCCACTCTATTTGGTGTGGGGTGATGCTGTTCGTTCCTGTGCCATTGCTTTGTTTGCTTTTTGGTGAGACTCATTTACTGTTAGCCTACTCTATGGCTGTACCTTGTCTGTCGGGTGCGGCTCACTGGATAAGCACACGCCATCTGCCTAGTGAAGCCCAAAGAGAGTCCAAGAGGTTCTGGATAGCGTCGAAGGGAAGCCATGAACGTCAGAGCAGCAATAAAATTCGATAGCTTGCTGCGATGAAACAAGCTCGCCTTTTAGTCTTGTGGATAGCGCAGGCGACCTGACCCAAAGTTGGGGAATGGCTAAAACGGTACTAAGGTAACAAGGTGGATATAAGCCGCGATACACTTCATCTTTTGGTTGTCTAGGCCTTTTGCCTTATTTTCCCTAGCCCTTCATTTCGCAATCCCAGCTGCCAGATAGTTAGTAAACATTGGCTGATCATTATGGAGCAAGCGAATAAGTTCAGGCAAGAGAGATGGCTCAACCCTGAATTACTTGGCCTAAGTATTAGACTTTTTGAAGTGCTGGCTTTGTTTACAGCTAATTTCAGTGTTCAAGAGAACAGGGTGTCATAATGATGTGTAATATGTATGACCTGGTTCAGGAGTGAGTCTTTGTCCGACTTGAAAACATTCATGCCGATGTGTTCCCTGTATCAAGATTCGAGGGGATTCTGGAGAACTATCCCCATGTTGAGGAGGTATGCGGAGCGTCCCTGGAGGGATTCGAACCCACGACCCGCTGCTTAGAAGGCAGCCGCTC